>JAEYRQ010000586.1 GCA_023435545.1 Pseudomonadota bacterium
CGACCTCTCCCTTACCAAGGGAGTGCTCTACCACTGAGCTACATGGGCGCCGGAAAGCGGAGCGGAAACTGCCATAGCGCCGGGGCGAGCGCAAGCGTGTAAACCGGCGAGAGCCGGGCCGGACGACCGAGGCGATCCTGCCGAATCCCGCGCAGGCTCGAAGGCGCTGCGGTTTCGGTCCCGCACCTCTTCTGAATCGCTCGCCCAGGCGCATATACTGTCGTCCATGGAAGAAGACGGCGGATCGGATCAGGAGTGCGGCGCAGCGGCGGACGGAGGCCAGGCGGACAAGGCGGGCGGCGGCGAGGCTCGATCCGAGCGGCTGTCGGCCGCCTTGAGACGCAACCTGCAGCGCCGGAAGGCGCAGTCGCGCGCGCGCCGCGCCCCTGCGGCGAGCGAGCCCGCCTCGGAGCCGGAGCCGACGCCTGACGACGGGCTGCCGCGCGCCGAAGGCGGTGCTTGACCTCCGTGCTGCCTGCGACGATGCCGAACCCGGCGCGTGCGGTCGGCGTTGCGCCGATATCCATCAGCCGCTAACAGGTGAAAGTGGCACACAGGCTGTCGGCGGGCGGACTTCGATACCCATGAGCACCCTCAAGCTTTTCGCACTCGATAGCGAGGATCTGGAGATCGTCTCTGCGCATCTGCAGGATGCGGTCGCCAGGACCGGCGACATCGCCTGGCTGCCGCGCGAGCACCGGTTCGCCATGGTGGTGAACCGGTTCGACTGGACCTCCGGCGAGATCGAGCCCGGCGTCTATCGTCGCAACCGCGCAGCGCTCAGCTTCGAACGGGTGACGGCGGTGCGCCGCAAGGGGCCGGTCCCGTCCGATCCGGACGGCGTGCTCAATCTGCTGGCGATCCACTATGAGGAGGTCGACCCTCCGGCGGGTAACATCGATCTCCTGTTCTCCGGCGGCGCGGCGATCCGCCTCGAGGTGGAGTGCATCGAGGCCCGCCTCTCCGACCTCGGCCCGGCCTGGGCCACGGCCTCGATGCCGAGCCACGCGGAAGACGCCGGCAGCGGGGACGCGGAGCCCGGCATTGGCTCCGGTCCCGGCGATCGCGCATGAGCCCGCGCCGTGACCGGCTGGTCTCCGTCGAGCTCGACGAGACCTCGATCGGTCGCGGTTCGCCCGATATCGAGCACGAGCGCGCGATCGCGATCTACGATCTGCTCGAAGACAACCGCTTCGCGCCGGTCGGCGCGGCGGGCGGTCCCTTCGCGCTGAGGCTGTCGATACAGGACAACCGCCTGGTCTTCGACATCCGCGCCGAGGACGGCCAGCCCGTGGTCGCCCATATCCTGTCGCTGTCGCCGTTCCGCCGGATCGTGCGCGACTACTTCATGATCTGCGAAAGCTACTTCCAGATGATCCGCTCGGGCAGCCCGAGCCGGATCGAAGCAGTCGATATGGGACGCCGGGGCATCCACAACGAGGGCTCCAACATCCTGATCGAGCGTCTCGCCGGCAAGATCGAGGTCGATTTCGACACCGCCCGGCGGCTGTTCACCCTGATCTGCGTCCTGCACTGGAAGGGCTGAGTCGTGACCGCCGCCGCGTCCAGGCCGCCGTCGGCGATCCTGTTCGTCTGCGGGCTGAATTCCGTGCGCTCGCCGATGGCCGCTGCGATCGCCCGCCACCTGTTCCCGCATTCGGTCTACGTCGCCTCCGCCGGCGTGCGCGAGGGCGAGGCGGACGGCTTCGTCACCGCGGTGATGGACGAGATCGGCATCGACCTGTCCCGGCATCGGCCGACCACCTTCGAGGACCTCGCCGACACCTCCTTCGACGTGGTGGTGACGCTGGCACCGGAAGCCCACCACCGCGCGCTGGAACTGACCCGCACCATGGCGGTCGACGTGGAGTACTGGCCGACCGAGGATCCGACCCTCGTCACCGGCAGCCGCGAGCAGCGCCTCGACGCCTACCGGCGGGTGCGCGACGGCCTGATGCGCAAGGTCAAGGCCCGCTTCGGCTGGCAGGCGCCGCCGAGCGGCTAGCAGCGGCAAGCCGCCGGCGGGCGCGCGCACCCCCGCAACGGATACGTCGTGTGTCCCTTTCGCAATGCTCGCCTCTCAGTTGATGAACCTCTCCCGCCGATTTGATCCAAATCAAACGGTGTCGCGAGTCGCGGTGCGAACGAGGGGATGCAACTGGGACCCATGGGGAAGGGCAAAATGCTACACCGGATCGCCGCGATTTCTCTCGCATGTGCCGCGCTGGTCGTTACCGGAGCCGAGGCCGCCGACATCGGGCAATGGCCTCAGGCCGAGGCGCCGGTGATCATCACCGAGAAGAGCCCGTGGATGATCCGCGTGCGCGCGCTCGGCGTCGTGCCGGACGAGGAGGCCTCGCTGTTCCTGAACGGCGGTCCGATCGCCGGCGCCGGCGTCGATATCTCCGACTCGGTCGTGCCCGAGCTCGACATCACCTATTTCTTCACCGACAACTTCGCGGCCGAGCTGATCCTCGGCACGACGCCCCACAACGTGAAGGGCACCGGCACGATCGCCGCTCTCGGCAACATCGGCCGCGCCTGGCTGCTGCCGCCGACCCTGACGCTGCAGTACCACTTCCACCTGACCGACATGATCAAGCCCTATGTCGGCGCGGGCGTGAACTACACGATCTTCTACAACCAGAAGGCCAAGGGCGTCTTCTCGAGCTTCGACCTCGACAATTCCTTCGGTTTCGCGCTGCAGGCGGGTGTCGACTTCATGATCGACGAGCACTGGGGCGTGAACGTCGACGTCAAGAAGATCTTCCTTGATGCCGACGTCACCGCGACGATTCCCGCGGTCGGTATCGTCACCGGCAAGGTCGATATCGACCCCTGGCTGATCGGCGCCGGCATCACCTACCGGTTCTGAGGCGGCGGCGCGGGTCCGAAGTTGCCGGGGCGGCCCGGACCCGCATCTTCGCCGGGTGCTCTCAGGCTCGATCGTCCCGGGGGCGCTGCGACGGCAACAGCCTCACCTCCAGGACCAGTTCACATCTCCCCCGCGATCCGCTAGGTTCCGCGCCGACTTTCGGCCGAATGTGCGCGAACCCGTCGGCCGGTGAAGTGGAGACGAATGAGCGGACGCCCCAAACTGGTCCTTGCCAGCGCCTCGCCGCGCCGGCTGGCACTCCTCCAGCAGATCGGGATCGAGCCCGATGCGCTTCGCCCCGCCGACGTCGACGAGACGCCGGCCAAGGGCGAGACGGCGCGCACGCTCGCAAAACGCCTCGCCCGCACCAAGGCCGAGCTGGCGCTCAGGCAGGTCGACCGCGACGCGGAGCTGGCCGGCGCCTTCATCGTCACCGCAGATACGGTGGTGGCGCTCGGCCGGCGCATCCTGCCGAAGGCCGAGATGGTCGACGAGGCCGCCAACTGCCTGCATCTGCTGTCGGGCCGCACCCATCGCGTCTACACCAGCGTCTGCGTGGTGACGCCGTCGCGCGCCATCCACCAGAAGCTCGTCCAGACGCGCGTCCGCTTCAAGCGGCTCGGCCGGGAGGAGATGGAGAGCTATCTCGCCTCTGGCGAATGGCGCGGCAAGGCCGGCGGCTACGCCGTCCAGGGCATCGCCGGCTCCTTCGTGATCAAGCTGATCGGCTCCTACACCGCCGTCGTCGGCCTGCCGCTGGCCGAGACCGCGGCGATGCTGCAGGGCGACGGATATCCGGTCTATTTCAATTGGCTCAGCGGGCCGGTATGAGCCTCTGAGTCGCGCTCCGAGGATGTGCCCATGAATGTCGCTGCCTGGCTGGCGCGCGCCGGCCGTGCGCTTCCCGACCGCCCCGCCGTCGGTTTCGGGACCGGTGTCCACCAGACCTATGGCGAACTCGCCGCCCGCGCCGCGAGCCTCGCCGCCGGCCTCGCCGCGCTCGGCCTTGCGCCCGGCGACCGGGTGGCGATCGCAGCGAAGAACTGTCGGGAGTACATGGAATGTCTCTACGGCGTCTGGTGGGGTGGCTTCGCGCCGGTGCCTGCCAACGCCAAGCTGCACGGCGCCGAGCTCGCCTGGATGATCGACAATGCCGGCGCCACGGTCTGCCTCGCGACGGCCAAGGAGGCGCAGGCGATCGACGCCCACCGGCCGCAGGGCCTCGCCCATCTGATCGAGATCGGCACCGCCGATTATGCCGCGCTGTTCCGCGGCGAGGGTGGCGCGATGGTCCAGACCGCGCCTGATGCGCTGGCCTGGCTGTTCTACACCTCCGGCACCACCGGGCGGCCGAAGGGCGCGATGATCACCCACCGCAACCTCGTCGCCATGACCTTCGGCTATCTCGCCGACGTCGATCCGACGGGCCCCGGCGACGCGGTGCTGCACTCCGCCCCGATGAGCCACGGCTCCGGCCTGTACATCCTGCCGCATGTCTGCCGCGGGGCGGTCAACGTCGTTCCGGAGTCCGGCGGGTTCGAGCCCGAGGAGGTGTTCGCGCTGGTAGCGGCCCGGCCCGGCACCTCGATGTTTGCCGCTCCCACCATGATCAAGCGGCTGGTGGACTGCCCGGCCGACTTCGATTCCGCCGCGCTGCGCACGCTCGTCTGGGGCGGGGCGCCGATGTATGTCGAGGACGTCAAGCGCGCGCTCGACCGGTTCGGGCCGAGGCTCGCCGAGATCTTCGGCCAGGGCGAATCCCCGATGACCGGCACCGTGCTGCCCAAGGACATCATCGCCGAGCGCGATCATCCGCGCTGGCTGGAGCGGATCGGCTCGGCGGGCATCGCCAACTCCGCCTGCGAGATCCGCGTGGCGGGGCCCGACGACGAGCCGCTCCCCGTCGGCGAGACCGGCGAGGTGCTGATCCGCGGCGACTGCGTCATCCCCGGCTACTGGCGGAACCCCGAGGCGAGCGCCGAGACGCTGCGCGGCGGCTGGCTGCACACCGGCGATGTCGGCGCGCTGGACGAGGAGGGGTTCCTGACGCTGAAGGACCGTTCGAAGGACGTGATCATCTCCGGCGGCACCAACATCTATCCGCGCGAGGTGGAGGAGGTGCTGCTCACCCATCCCGGCGTGCGCGAGGTCTCGGTGATCGGCCGTCCCGAGGCCGAATGGGGCGAGGTGGTGGTCGCCTATGTCGTCGGCGAGGCCCGCCCGGCCGAGCTCGACCGGCTGTGTCTCGACGCCATCGCCCGGTTCAAGCGGCCGAAGGACTACGTGTTCCTCGAGGCCCTGCCGAAGAACAACTACGGCAAGATCCTCAAGACGGAGCTGCGCACGCAGCTCATCGAGGAGAGCCGCGATTAGCCGCTGGCATCCATGCAGATC
>JAEYRQ010000597.1 GCA_023435545.1 Pseudomonadota bacterium
CCCCCCCCCCCCCCCCCCCCCCCCCCCCCCGCCGCCGCCCCCCCCCCCCCCCCCCCCCGCTTCCACGTCGTCACCCAGGTGCGGCGTTCGCCCGCCATGCGCGGCAGTTGTGCGCCGGCGGGGTGAATGCATCGCCCGTCCTGATGTAGTCTGCCTCCACGAATCCACGGCGCCGCGCTGAATATGCGCCGGGACCACGGCGAGGGAGGGACTTGTCTATGCTGCTCGACGGCAGGACGGCGGTCATATCGGGAGCGGCGAGCCCGCGCGGAATTGGACTGGCGACGGCGCGGCTGTTCGCCCGTCACGGCGCGCGGGTGGCAATCCTCGATCTCGATGCCGATTCTGCGCGTGTGGCCGCGGCGGGGATCGGTGAGACCCATCTCGGCATCGGTTGCGACGTCACCGACCAGGATGCCTGCAACCGCGCGGCCGAAGATATCCTGGCGGCGTTCGGCAAAGTCGACATCCTCATCAACAATGCCGGTATCACACAGCCGCTGAAGTTCGGGGAAATCGGCCCGGACGACTGGCAGCGGGTGATCGATGTGAACCTCAAGGGCATTTTCTGCCTGAGCCGCTCGATCGTCCCGCACATGCGGGAACGGCGGACGGGTGCGATCGCCTGCATGTCCTCGGTCTCGGCTCAGCGCGGCGGCGGGGTTTTCGGCGGACCACACTACGCCGCGGCGAAGTCCGGAGTGCTCGGCCTCGCCAAGGCGATGGCGCGCGAGCTCGGACCCGACGGCATCCGCGTGAACTGTGTCGCGCCCGGCCTGATCGACACCGACATCACCCAGGGCAAGCTCTCCGATGAGATGAAGGCGAAGATCATCGACGGCATTCCGCTCGGGCGGCTCGGCTCGGCGGAGGACGTCGCCAACATCTATCTGTTTCTCGCCTCCGACCTGGCGGCCTACGTCACCGGCGCGGTGATCGACGTCAACGGCGGCATGCTGATCCACTGAGGCGCGCAATGTCGAACCGATCCAATGTCAGCCTCACGGACCGCGCCTACAACATCCGCCGCAACGCGCTGAAGATGGGACAGGTGCAGGGGCAGGGCTACATCGCCCAGGCGCTCGGCATCGCCGACGTGCTGGCGGTTTCCTATTTCCATGCGCTGACCTACCGTCCCGACGATCCGGAGTGGGAGGGGCGCGACCGCTTCCTGCTGTCAATCGGCCACTACGCCATCGCCCTCTACGCGGCGCTGGTCGAGGCCGGCATCCTGCCGGAAGACGAGATCGACACCTACGGCACCGACGACAGCCGGCTGCCGATGTCGGGGATGGCGGCCTATACGCCCGGCATGGAGATCACCGGCGGCTCGCTCGGCCACGGCCTGCCGATCGCGGTCGGCATGGCGCTCGGCCTGAGGCGCAAAGAGTCCGACGCCTTCGTCTACAACCTCTTGTCCGACGGCGAGCTCGGCGAGGGCTCGACCTGGGAGGCGGCGATGGCGGCGAGCCGGTTCGGTCTCTCCAACCTGATCGCCATCGTCGACGTCAACGACATGCAGGCAGATGGTCCGGCAACGAAGGTCTCCGGGTTCGAGCCGCTGGACGACAAGTGGCGCGCCTTCGGCTGGCAGTGCTGGCGGGTGGACGGCAACGACATCGACGCCGTAGTCGCGGCGTTTGACGCGGCGCGGTCGAGCGGGGAGGCGCAGCCGCGCGTGGTGATCTGCGACACGAAGATGGCGAAGGGCGTTCCGTTCCTCGAAGCGCGCGAGCGCAACCATTTCCTTCGGGTCGAGCCGGATGAATGGGAGACGGCGCTTCAGGTGTTGGACGCGGGGAGGGGGGCATGAGCCGGCTGTCGAAATACACGCCCCGGCCGAAGCCGGCCGACGGACGGCGGGCGACGACCTCGGCGATGATCGCCTCGCTGGCACCGGAAGGCCATCCGGCAAAGCCTGCTCCGTTCGGCCATGCGCTGGCTGAGCTTGCCCGCAAGCGGCCGGACATCGTCGGCCTGACGGCGGATCTCGGCAAGTATACCGACCTGCACGTCTTCGCCGCGGCCCATCCCGACCGCTTCTACCAGATGGGCATGGCCGAGCAGGTGCTGATGGGGGCTGCCGCGGGTCTGGCGCGTGAGGGCTTTACTCCGTTCGCCACCACCTATGCGGTGTTCGCCTCCCGGCGCGCCTACGACTTCATCTGCATGGCGATCGCCGAGGAGAGCCTCAACGTCAAGATCGTCTGCGCCCTACCGGGCCTGACCACCGGCTACGGCCCGAGCCACCAGGCGACCGAGGACGTCGCGATCTTCCGCGGCATGCCGAACCTGACGATCGTCGATCCGTGCGATGCCACCGAGATCGAGCAGGCGGTGCCGGCGATCGCCGACCATCCGGGGCCGGTCTACATGCGGCTGTTGCGCGGCAACGTGCCGGTGGTGCTGGAGGAGTACGGCTACCGGTTCGAACTCGGCAAGGCGAAGCTTCTGCGCGACGGCGTCGACGTGCTGTTCATCTCCTCGGGCTTCATGACGATGCGGGTGCTGGAGGCGGCGAAGGCGCTCGAAGACGACGGCGTCGGCGCCGGCGTCCTGCACGTCTCCACCATCAAGCCGCTGGACGAGACGACGATCCTGCGGGAGGCGGGGAAATCCGGCCGGTTGGTCGTCGTCGCGGAGAACCATTCCGTCGTCGGCGGCCTCGGCGAGGCGGTGGCGGGACTGCTGCTGCGATCGGGCGTCCATCCGGCCGGCTTCCGCCAGATCGCACTTCCCGACGAATTCCTCGACGCCGGCGCGCTGCCGACCCTGCACGAGCGCTACGGCCTGTCGGCGGACGGCGTGGCGCGAGCGGTGAAGGGCTGGCTGTAGACGCCTGCGGGCCCTTGCGGTTCGCCGTCGTGGTTGGCAAGGACCCTGAAGGCCAACGCTACGGCCTCTCGGGACAGAGCGTCTTCACGCAGCGTCGGACCGCCCCCATGCCGGGAAGGGGTCGGGCAGATGGCGGAAGGCCTGCGGGTCGAATTTGGCGGAATTGGGCGATCCCACCAGGCAGGCATCGAGTGCGGCGCGGATCGCTGTCTCGTCCATCCCTGCGCCGATGAACACCAGTTCCTGCCGCCGGTCACCCCATCCGGGTGCCCAGTGGCGCTTCAGCATCGCGGCCCACTCCGGATGGTCGGGCCAGCGCTGCTTCGGCACCGACGCCCACCAGAACCCCATTCCCTGAGTCCGTGCGGTGGCGCCGGCGAGGCTGAAGTCGCCGACCCAGGCGGGGCGGGTAGCGAGCCAGAACAGGCCCTTGGCGCGGATCAGGCCGGGCCAGGTCGCCTGGGTGAACTCGGCGAAGCGCTGCGGGTCGAACGGCCGCCGCGCCCGGTAGACGAAGGTGCCGACACCGTACTCCTCGGTCTCTGGGATGTGGTCGGCGAAGCCGTAGAGTTCCTTGAACCAGAGCGGGTGCTCGTGCGCCTTCTCGAAGTCGAAACGGCCGGTGTCCAGGACCTCGGTAAGGGGGACGCGCGCGAAATCCGCCTCGATCAGCCTCGCGTCCGGATTGAGCCCCTTCACGACGGCCCGCACAGAGGCGAGCATCGCGGCGTCGACCTCGGAGACCTTGTTGATGACGACGACATCAGCGAACTCGATCTGGTCGACCAGGAGATCGACCAGCGTGCGCTCGTCCTCCTCGCCGGCCGTCTCGCCCCGGTCGCGCAGGAAGTCGTGGCTGGCGTAGTCGTTCAGCAAGTTGGCAGCGTCGACCACGGTGACCATCGTATCGAGGCGGGCGACATCGGAGAGCGAGACGGACTCCTCGTCGCGGAACTCGAAGGTGGAGGCGATCGGCAGCGGCTCGGCGATGCCGGTGCCCTCGATCACCAGGTAGTCGAAGCGCCCGTCGGCGGCGAGGCGCCGGACCTCCTGCAGAAGGTCGTCGCGCAGCGTGCAGCAGATGCAGCCGTTGGTCATCTCGACCAGCTTCTCGTCGGTGCGCGACAGATCGGCGCCGCCGGCGCGCACCAGGTCGGCGTCGATGTTGACCTCGCTCATGTCGTTGACGATGACCGCCACCCGGCGGCCCTCGCGGTTGTTGAGGATGTGGTTGAGCAGCGTGGTCTTGCCGGCGCCCAGGAAGCCGGAAAGCACGGTGACGGGCAGGCGCTGGTCCATGGTGAGCCTCATATTGTCGGCGATGCGTCCGCCGGGTCGCAGCGAGACAGCTAGATATGTAACGTTATTACATATCGTTTAACGTTGGCGGCCGAGCTTGCCAAGGGGGGGGGCCCCGGTCGTCCGGCGGCCGGCGAGCAAACCTGCCGGGTCGTCTGCTGTGTTGAGCCATTCACACCGGGTCGCCGCCCGTCGACTGCCGGACGGTCGCGACCTCATCACCCAACAGGAGACAATCGAGCTGATTGTGGAGACGGCCCGCGACGGGCGTTGTGCAGTATTGCTGGTCAGCCACGACCGCGATCTGATCGACAAGACCGCCGATCACGTCATCTCGATCGGAGACGTGTCCGGCGACATTGCCGCGGTAGCCTGAGGGGTGCTGCCGGAAGGTGCACCCCCGGCGTCGGCCATGACAGTCGGCAGGGACAGTGAGGAGATGTGGTGCCGGCGGAGAGGATCGAACTCCCGACCTTCGGTTTACAAAACCGCTGCACTACCGCTGTGCTACGCCGGCCCTGGTTGGCGCCGGCACAATAGCGTCGCGGGGCGAAGGCGTCGACCAGCCGAATGCGCGACGCAGACAATTTTCGCCGCCGGTATGGTAGAATTCGCAATCTCGCCGCGCTCGTATGGACGGCCGGCCGGAGGTTGGCGAATTGTTCAGGGTGTAGCGGCATCTTAATCCGCCCGCAGCCTCGTTCGCGGGTTGCGTCGAGACGTGTCGCCGGCCTTCAAGCGGTGATCAGGGAGGCATCCAATGAAGCAGTCGCATTCTGCAACCGTGCTGTCGGGCGCGCTCGCCGCCGTCATCGCCCTCGGCGGCATCGCCGCAGCGCCGGAGCCCGCCCGCGCCGATGGCGGGGCGGTTGCCGCGGCTGCCATCCTGGGGGGCGTCGCCGGGTTCGCGCTCGGCGCGGCATTCCCGTTCAATGCCGGCTACGCCTACAGCCCGACCGGCTACTGGTACGTCAACGATCCGGCGCACTATCGCTATCCGACCGCCTACTACCGGTGGTATGCGCCGGCCGGCGGCTATGTCTATGTCGGCCCGAACTGGCGCTACTGGTACCAGAACCGCCAGGTGGTCTACGCGCCGACACCCTATTTCGTCACCCCGCCGCGCGGCTACGTCTACTACCCGCCGATCCCCTACGGATACGGACCGAATCTGCAGCCGGCGGGCGGGTACAGATAGGGGGCGCATCTGGCGCGCCTTGAATCGACGTTGCGCCTCCCGGTTTACCGAATCGCATCATCTCTCTCCTATTGTCCCCGCGCCGTGCCATCCCGGGGGTGCGGCCTGTTCAATCCCGGGCTACCCAAGGAGTTTCCAATGGACACGTTTCGCCGTTTCGCCCTCGCCGGAAGCCTTTGCGCCGGTGTCGCCCTCCTTGCCGGCCCGGCGCTCGCCCAGGATTGCGACGCGATGATGGGCGAGATCGACCAGCTGCTGCAGACCGCGACGCTGACCGACGAGCAGCGCCAGCAGGTGCTGGATCTTCGCGACCAGGGCATGGGCGAGACCACGCGCGCCGGCGGCGACTGCACCGACACGCTGCAGCAGGCGCTCGACATCCTGAAGGGCAACAACTGATCCGATTTCAGGCGCGCCGCGTGCGCGCCGAATCGCTTGCGGACCGGCGCTCGCCGGTCCGCTAATCCTCCGAACGCCGGCCTCCAGCCGCCCGATCAGCGACGTAGAGCGCCAGGGCGGCAGCATTCGACACATTCAGGCTCGGCATCGCGCCGGGCATGTCGATGCGTGCGAGGCGGGCGCAGGTCTCCCGCGTCTTCTGCCTCAGGCCCTTGCCCTCGGCGCCCATCACCAGCGCGAAGGGTTCGGTGATTGGGATATCCTCCAGCGCGGCATCAGCCTCGGCATCGAGGCCGATGGTCATGACGCCGGCGGCGGCGAGGTCTTCCAGCGCCTTCGACAGATTGCGGACCCGGACGATCGGCACCATATCGAGCGCGCCGGCGGCGGACTTCGCCAGCACCGCGGTCTCGCGCGGGCTGTGGCGCTCGGTGACGACGACCGCATCGGCGGCGAAGGCGGCGGCGGACCGGAGCACGGCGCCGACATTGTGGGGATCGGTCACCTGGTCGAGCACCAGCAGCCGGCGAGCAGCGGACAGGTCCTCGAGTTCCGGCTCGGGCAACGGATCGCAGTAGAGCACGCAGCCCTGATGGACGGCGTCCTCGCCGAGAAGCCGGCCGATCGCGCTGGTGGTCGCCTCTTCGACCTCGACATCCGGGGAGATGCCCATCTCCTGCAGACGCCGAAGCGCGTTGGCGGTGGCCACGAGGCGGTGGCGGTTTCGCGCCGGATTGGCGAAAGCGGCGGCCACCGGATGCAGGCCGAAGACCGCATGCGGCTGATCGGCGGAGGGCGGCCTACCGGACCGGTGGCGGAATCGCTGGTGGCCCGGACGCGGTGGCCGCGGCTTGCCGCGGTGCGGGGGAGGGGTGCGGTCTCTGGACATCGGCGATTTCTGTCAGGTCGCGCGCGTTTGCGGAAGGGGGCTGTTGACATCGGCCCGGAAGGTTCCCATAAAGCGCTCCACGCTGCGCCGAGCGGTTGCGGCGGCGGGATTCCGTGTCTCGGCTCATAGCGCTTACCTGGATCAGGCAGAATTTGGAGGGGTGCCCGAGTGGTTAAAGGGGACGGGCTGTAAACC
>JAEYRQ010000606.1 GCA_023435545.1 Pseudomonadota bacterium
GAGGTGGCGCTCGCCAACATCGATATGATCATCGATCGGGCGAGTATCGTCGTGCGCGCGGTGCAGGCACTCTACGGCGACAATCCCCAGGCCACTCAGGCCCAATTCGAACGCTTCGTGCCCACGATCGGCCGCGTCTCCGGAATCCGGGGCGTGGCGTACTATCCGCTGGTCAACGCCGAAGACCGCGAAACGTTCGAGGCGCGACTTGCGGCGGAAGGATACAGCCCGTTGGGGATCTGGGAAATGGACGCGCAGCGTCGGCCCGTTCGCGCCGGTGACCGCGATTTCTACCTGCCGGTCGCGACGAGCTACGTCTTTTTCACAGGCCGGCTGCCACATGGATATGACATTCTGTCGGACCCCGAGCGATCCGACGGCGCGATGGCGGCGATCTCGAACGGATACGGGTCCTCAACGAATCTGGTGACCTTCGTCTCGGCTCCGGACGAACAGGATGTGCGCGGGATCGTCCTGTATCGCCCAGTTCTGTCCCGCACAGGCCAGGTGATAGGCCTGGCGAGCGGAAGCGTCGAGATCCATAGGCTGCTGGAGAGCGCGAAGAGGGCAAGTCCGCGGGTCAATGCCATCGATCTGCGTGTTGGAGATCCACTGTCCAGCTCCGAACGCGAGGACACACCCCGAGCTCTTCAGCAATCCCCCTTCTCGGTAACATACGAGAACCGGCAATCCGGCCGTCCCTGGTACATCACCATCTCGGGCTCGCCGCCTCTCGCCGAGACGATCAGAGGCATTGGAATGGTGGGACTGGTGTTGCTGGCAGGCTTCGGCGCGGCCGCGGCGATCCTCGGATACGGAAAGGCCGCCCGGCGGGGGGCGCAGCTCCGCGCCGCCCAGCGGAAGCTGCGGCGAACGCTCGACGGGCTCGAGCCGCTTGTCTGGATGACAACATCCACCGGCGATATCGTCGAGGCCAACCGCGCGGCCTCCAAGGCCTCTGGCCTGACTCCGGAGGAGGTCGTTGGCACGCCGATCTGGGAGCTGCCGATCTGGAAGTCAGGGACCGGCGAGCGCAAGGCCCTCGAGGCGGCCGTTGTCGCCGCTGCGGGCGGAACGGACAGGCGTCTGGATGTTGCCGGCGTTGAGGGCGACGGAATCGAGCCGGTCTACGATGTCTCGATCCGACCGGTCGCGAACGAATCCGGACCTGCCGCGCATCTGGCAGTTTCGGCCCTCGATGTCACCGAGCGCGTGCAGGCGTCGGCGACACTGCGGCTGATCATGCGGGAGCTCGACCACCGGATGAAGAACACGCTGCAAGTGATCCAGGGCATCATTCGCCGGACCGCGCGGGCGCATGCGACGGTAGAGAGCTTCGAGCAGGCATTGCTCGGCCGCATCGGCACCATGGCCCGCGCGCACAGCCTCCTTGCGGAGGAGCGCTGGATGGGTGCGGACCTGCGCTCCGTGATCCTGCAGGAGCTGGAATCGTTCGATGAATCCCACTCGGCAAGGGTCTCTGGCCCCCCGTTGCGCATTCACCCGCGCGGTGCGCTGGCGTTCTCGATGGCGGTGCACGAACTGGGCACGAACGCCACGAAATACGGAGCGTTGTCGGTGCCGCAGGGCCGCGTGGCGATCGACTGGGCACTGGAGGGCCAGGACGACGACCGGGCGCTGATATTCACGTGGCGGGAAAGCAACGGTCCCCGGGTGCGGGAGCCCACGCAGCGCGGGTTCGGATCGCTCCTCCTGGAACGGAGCCTCGCCTACGATCTGGACGGGCAAACGGAGATGGAGTTCCATCCCGAGGGCGTGGTCTGCCGCATAACGTTGCCGTGGGAGCGCGTGAAACCGGCGATGGCCGCGCCGGGAAGCACGCTTGCGGTGGGAACAATCCATTGAGCGGGTGGTGATGAGCGGACCGATGCGGGTGCTGGTGGTAGAGGACGAGTTCCTGATCGCCATGGAGGTCGAGGACCTCCTGACGGAGGCGGGGCACGAGGTGGTCGGCCCGGTGGGTGATGTGGAGGCTGCGCTCGCCCTCATTGGACGCCAACCGATCGATGCTGCCGTGCTCGACGTCAATCTCGGCGATGGCGCGACCACCGTGCGGGTGGCGGCCGAGCTGGCGCGGCGGCGAATCGGCTTCGTGCTGAGCACCGGCTACCGGCAGCAGGATCTGGCGACGGAGTATGGAGGCGACGTGCCGGTCATCCAGAAGCCCATCGATGGGCAGCGTCTGTTGGATGCCCTCTCCAAGCTCTCCGCACAGAATCCCGCCTGAAAAACGCGCGCCTGGAACCGGCGGCGCCCACCTGCGTTCTCTCGGCACGGGCGGGATGGCGAGACGCCGGACCACCCCTGAAAGTCACATCACTCGACACCACGAGCGCGGATGGCTTCCGCGGGCTTGCCCGCGCATGCGCTGACGCGCCGGAAAGGAGCCAACATGGATTGGGATCGCATTGAAGGTAAGTGGAAGCAGTTCACCGGCAAGGCACAGGAGCAGTGGGGCAAGCTGACCAACGACGACCTCGACGTTATCGAGGGCAACCGCGAGCAGCTCGTCGGCAAGATCCAGGAGCGCTACGGCGTCGCCAAGGACGAGGCCCGGCGCCAGGTGGACGACTGGTCGTCCCGTCTCTGACGGGCGGACTAGACGCGTCTGAAAAGCCGCGGACTAAGTAATCGAAGGGCCGGCGCAACTCTGCGTCGGTCCGGTACGAGACGAGGGCGAGATCATGTCACTTGGAACAATACTCCTCATCATCCTCATCCTTCTGCTGATCGGGGCGGTGCCCGCCTGGCCGTACAGTCGGGGCTGGGGCTATGGCCCGGGCGGCATTCTGGGCGTCCTGCTCATCATCGTCCTTGTTCTCGTGCTGATGGGCCGAATATAGCAACCAATCAGATCGGAGGCCTGAAAATGGCAATGAAGACACTCGAAGATCTGTTCGTGCACATGCTGCGCGACATGTACTACGCGGAGAAGCAGATCCTCAAAGCCTTGCCGAAGATGGCGAAGAAGGCAGATTCGGATGACCTGAGGAAGGCCTTCGAGCACCATCGCGAGGAGACCGAGGGCCAGGTGCAGACGTTGGAGAAGGTGTTCACCCTGCTCGACCTGAAGCCGCGCGGAGTTACCTGCGAGGCCATCAAGGGTCTGTCCGAGGAGGCCGAGGAGGTGATGTCCGAGACAGAGGACAAGGATGCCCGTGACGCCGGCCTGATCGCCTCCGCCCAAGCGGTGGAGCACTACGAGATCGCTCGCTACGGGACGATGGTCGCCTGGGCCAAACAGCTCGGTAAGAACGATGCCGCGCGCCTGCTGCAGCAGGTTCTGGACCAGGAGTATGCGGCTGACAAGAAGCTGAGCAAGCTGGCAGAGAGCGGCCTCAACCGCCAGGCTGCTTGATCTGATCGTGGACGTTGACGGCGTCATACCCCGGCCGTGATGCGGCCGGGGTCTTTCGCGTACGGGACGTGGTCGGG
>JAEYRQ010000647.1 GCA_023435545.1 Pseudomonadota bacterium
GTCGACGCTCATACTCGACCGCTGCGAAGCCTATCGCGCCTGTTTGACAGGTGCGTGACGACGAAAGGTTCCTGGCAAGAAAAGAGCCGGGGCGCTCGAGCGTCCCGGCTCTGCTGATGGAAAGGCGGAGAGTGAGGTTTCAGCGGTCAGACGCTGTAGTAGAGGTCGAACTCCACCGGATGCGGCGTCATCTCGAAGCGCATCACCTCGTCCATCTTCAGTTCGATGTAGGAATCGATCTGGTCGTCGGAGAACACGCCACCGGCCTTCAGGTAGTCGCGGTCGGCATCCAGGGAGGCGAGCGCCTCGCGCAGCGAACCGCAGACGGTCGGGATCTCCTTCAGCTCCTCCGGCGGCAGGTCGTAGAGGTTCTTGTCCATGGCGTCGCCGGGATGAATCTTGTTCCTGATGCCGTCGAGGCCTGCCATCAGCATCGCCGCAAAGCCCAGATAGGGGTTCGCGCCCGGGTCGGGGAAGCGCACCTCGACGCGCTTGGCCTTCGGCGAGGACGCGATCGGAATGCGGCAGGAAGCCGAGCGATTGCGGGCCGAATATGCCAGCAGGACCGGGGCCTCGTAGCCGGGAACCAGCCGCTTGTAGGAGTTGGTCAGCGGGTTGGTGAACGCGTTGATCGACTTGGCGTGCTTGAGGATTCCGCCGATGTAGTAGAGGCACTCGTCCGACAGGCCCGCGTACTTCTTGCCGGCGAAGACCGGCTTGCCGGCCTTCCAGATCGACTGATGCACGTGCATGCCCGAGCCGTTGTCGCCGAATACCGGCTTCGGCATGAAGGTGGCCGACTTGCCGTAGGCGTTGGCGACCTGGTGCACCACGTACTTGTAGATCTGCATCTTGTCGGCGTTGCGGGGCAGCGTGTCGAACTTCATGCCGAGTTCGTGCTGGGCCGCGCCCACCTCGTGGTGGTGCTTCTCGACCGCGACGCCCATGCCGGACATGACGGACAGCATCTCCGAGCGCATGTCCTGCGCGGAGTCGACCGGCGGCACGGGGAAATAGCCGCCCTTGGTGCGGGGGCGGTGGCCGAGATTTCCGGTCTCGTACTCGGTTCCCGTGTTCGACGGCAACTCGCCGGAGTCGATCGCGAAGCCGGTATTGAACGGCTCGGCGGTGAAGCGCACGTCGTCGAACACGAAGAACTCGGCCTCGGGGCCGAAGTAGCAGGTGTCACCGATCTTGGTCTGCTTCAGATAGGCCTCGGCCTTCTTCGCGATCGAACGCGGGTCGCGGTCGTAGGCTTCACCCGTCGACGGCTCGAGAATGTCGCAGAACAGCACCAGGGTGGAGGCGGCGAAGAACGGATCCATGTGCGCCGTCTCGGGATCCGGCATCAGCGTCATGTCGGACTCGTTGATCGCCTTCCACCCGGCGATCGAGGAACCGTCGAACATCACGCCCTCGGCGAACATGTCCTCGTCGACCACGGCGATGTCCATGGTGACGTGCTGCAGCTTGCCGCGCGGGTCGGTGAATCTCAGGTCGACGAACTTGACGTCGTTCTCCTTGATCATCTTGAGAACGGACTTTGCTTCGGCCATTTAACTACCTCTTTGAGTTTTCTGCTGGAATTCCGGTCCGATGAAGGGTCTGGCGGCCCTGCGCCGCCCATCAGATGGCGTCTACCCCGCGCTCGCCGGTGCGGATTCGGATCGCGTCCTCGATCTGCGAGATGAAGATCTTGCCATCGCCGATCCGTCCGGTCTGAGCAGCCTTCTGGATCGCCTCGACGGCCTTGTCCACCTGGTCGTCACCAAGCACGACCTCGACTTTTACCTTGGGCAGGAAGTCGACGACATACTCGGCGCCACGATAGAGTTCCGTGTGGCCCTTCTGGCGGCCGAAGCCCTTGGCCTCGGTCACAGTGATGCCCTGCAGGCCGACCTCCTGGAGGGCCTCCTTTACCTCGTCGAGTTTGAACGGTTTGATGATGGCCTCGATTTTCTTCATCTGGACGTGACTCCTCGCGTGGGGCACCCGATCGGTGGGCGGCCCGGCAACCCATTAGCACGGCATGTGCCAATCTCGCTCCGTCGCGAAACTGGCGTGAAAACAAGGGATTGAACGCATATGCCCGAATTGAGTGCAATGCGCGGACCACATCGTAGACCGTTTCTTGTGCAAATGCACAATGAATGGTCAACGGCTGAACGCCAGGACGGCGGCAGAAGCGGGTGCCGGAGGTGAACGAGCTTCTCACCACATCCGAGATGGCGGAGGCCGATCGACTGGCGATCGCCTCGGGCATTCCCGGCATCGAATTGATGGAGAATGCCGGCAGGGCAGTTGCGGCGGCGGTGCTGCCGCTCGCACGCGGCGCCGACGTGCTGGTTCTCTGCGGACCCGGCAACAATGGCGGCGACGGCTTCGTTGCGGCGCGCCATCTCGCCGCCGCCGGGCGCAGAGTGGTGCTCGCCCTGCTCGGGGGCGCGGGCCGTGTCCGAGGCGATGCGGCTGTCATGGCGAGCCGCTGGGACGGGGAGGTGCACCTCCTCGGACCGGAATTGCCAGTTGCGGCCGGGGTCGGGGTCGTGGTCGACGCGATCTTCGGCGCTGGCCTGTCGAAGCCGATCGAGGGCGCCGCCGCCGCGGCCATCGACGCTGTCAATCGGTCGGGACGGCCAGTGGTCGCCGTCGACGTTCCGTCCGGCCTCGACGGCAGCACCGGGGCGGTTCACGGGCCTGTCGTGCGGGCGACCCGCACCGTGACCTTCTTCCGGCTGAAGCCCGGTCATCTGCTGATGCCGGGGCGGGACCTTTGCGGCGAGGTTCGCCTTGCCGATATCGGCATCCCCGCTTCGGCGCTGGAGGCCATCCGGCCCGACAGTTTCCTCAATGGCCCTGCCGTCTGGCAGCCGGCCCTGCGGATCGGCCGGCGCGACGTCCACAAATACGATCGCGGGCATGTCCTGGTCGTCGGAGGTGGCCCCTGGAATACCGGCGCGGCACGACTTGCCGCCCGCGCGGCCTTGCGCACCGGCGCCGGGCTGGTGACGGTGGCAAGCCCTTCCGAGGCGTTGCCCGTCTATGCGTCGCATCTCACAGCGGTGATGCTGGCGGAGGCGGAGGGCACAGCCGGGCTCGAGGCCGCGCTCGCCGACCGCAGGCGCAACGCCGTCGTGATCGGTCCGGCCGCCGGCATCGGCCGGGCGACCCGGGAGAAGGTCCATGCCGTTCTGGCGGCGGGCCGCCCGGCGGTCCTCGACGCCGACGCCCTGACGAGCTTTGAAGGGGCGCCCGGCCGGCTGTTCGAGGCGGTGCTGGCGGATCGCTCCCGTCCGGTCGTCCTCACCCCGCATGAGGGGGAGTTCCGCCGCCTGTTCGGGTCCGTCATCGACATGGCTCCCAACAAGCTTGCCCGGGCCCGCGCGGCGGCGCGGCTCTCGGGGGCGGTCGTCGTGCTGAAGGGTGTCGATACCGTGATAGCGGCCCCCGACGGCCGGGCGCTGATCAACGACAACGCGCCGGCATGGCTTGCCACCGCCGGCTCCGGGGATGTCCTCTGCGGAATCGTGGCGGCCCTGATGGCACAGGGTGTCGAAGCGGTGACTGCTGCTGCGGCGGCCGTCTGGATACATGGCGCCGCCGCCGGTTCACGAGGGCCCGGCATGATCGCCGAGGACCTTCCCGAAGCTATTCCCGAAGTGCTGAGTGGGATCTCGAAGTAAACGCCGAGTCCGCTCGAATTAACCCAGTCTTTTGATCAAGCTTTAAGTTTGCTCGGTTAACCTCCCACTATAGGGCAGAACGCAATCAGGTTCCGCCAGGGAGGCGGCGATGTACAACGAGGCCCCGGGTCGGCTGGCGCGCGCGCTGGCCCCGTTGTCGCGGGACGACCGAGGCAACGTCGCCGTGCTGTTCGCGGTGGCGCTGCTGCCGATTCTGCTGGGCGTCGGCGCTGCAATCGATTACGGCCGCGCCCATGAGACCAGGAACCGTCTGCAGGCGGCGCTGGACGCCACGGCGCTGATGCTGGCGCACGACCTGGGCACGCTCAGCGAGGCCCAGATCAAGGATCGGGCCGCCCAGGTCTTCGCCGCGAATTTCGCGCCGCATCCCGGAGTGATGACCCAACCGCTCGAGATCGCAATCACCGGCGACGATATCCGCATTGCCGCCAGGGCCGCGGTGGACACGACGCTGATGGGCCTTGCCGGTATCGACACGCTCGACGTCGGGTCGATCAGCGAGGTCGTCAGGGCGAACGATTCCTACGAGGTCGTCCTGGTTCTGGACAACACTGGCTCCATGTCGGGCGCGAAGATAAAGGCGCTGAAGTCGGCCACCCAGGATCTCGTGAACATCCTCTTCGGCACCTACAAGGTCCATCCGCAGCTCAAGATGGCGCTGGTCCCGTTCTCCAATGCCGTCAACGTCGGGACCGGGAACGCCGGTGCCGCCTGGATGGACACCAAGGCACAGAATCCCATCCACGGCGAACTGTTCGACAATGGCTTCAAGAGCGCCGGGCTGACGCGGTTCCAGCTCTACGACCGGATCAAGAACGTCTCCTGGCCGGGCTGCGTCGAGGCTCGGAAGTATCCCTACGACGTGACCGACGCGTCGGCCTCGTCGGCGGACCCGGACAGCCTGTTCGTTCCCTATTTCCATCCGGACGAGCCAGGCAACGCCGGCAAGCCGGCCAACACCTACCAGAACAGCTATCTGCACGATGGCGTCGCGAACAACGCCAGCGACGAGACGAAGCAGAAGTCGACGGCGAAGTATTCCAACGGCGTCACCGCCACCCAGAGCGGCTCGTCCTCATACGGCCTGGGTCCTGCCTATGGCTGCACCGCCAAGCCGATCCTGCCGCTGACCGACCAGAAGCAGGCGGTTCTCGATGCGGCGAGCGGCATGCAGGCCAACGGCTACACCAACATTGCCGAGGGCTTGATGTGGGGCTGGCGGGTGATCTCGCCCGACGCGCCATTCACCGAGGGCGAGCCCTACGGGAAGAAGGGACATCAGAAAATCATCATCCTGCTGACCGACGGCCAGAACCAGCTCAACGGTGCGAACAACTTCAACAAGTCGATGTATTCGGCCTACGGCTATATCGGCTCCGGCCGCCTTGGCACGACGTCGAGTTCGACCAGCGCGATCCAGAAGAAGATGAACGAGCGCACCGCCGAAGCCTGCAGCAACGTCAAGGCCAAAGGCGTGAAGCTGTTCACGATTACCTTCGATGTCGGCGACGCCACCACCGAGACGCTGATGCGCGACTGCGCCACCGACAAGTCGATGTACTTCGACTCCCCCGATACCGCGACCCTGTCGTCCGTGTTCAAGACCATCGCCAGCAAGATCACCCAGCTTCGCCTGTCTAGGTGACCGGAGCCGTCGCAACGGCTGTGCCGGCCCCCGTCCTTTTCGCTGGCACGCCTGCGAAACCCTATGCTATAGACCGCGCCCGTGCGCGGGGTCGCCCGCCGGCCGTGTCGCGGGCGTGGTGGAACTGGTAGACACGCGAGATTTAGGTTCTCGTGGCGAAAGCCGTGGGGGTTCAAGTCCCTCCGCCCGCACCAGGCCATCGACGAGGCCGTCCCCATTCAGCAGGTCGAAGCCACAGGCCGAAGCCAAGGTCCATTCCAGCAAGAGCCAACGATCGAAACGTCATGCAGGTCACAGAAACCGTCAACGAAGGACTGAAGCGCGAGCTGCGGATCACGGTGCCCGCCCAGGAGCTCGACACCCGCCTCAACGACCGGCTGGCCGAGCTGAAGGATCGTGTGCGCATTCGCGGCTTCCGGCCCGGCAAGGTGCCGGTGGCCCACCTAAAACGCGTCTACGGCCGCTCGGTGATGGCGGAGGTGATCGAACAGACGGTCAATGAATCGAGCCAGAAGGCCGTGACCGACCGCGACGAGCGTCCGGCCTTTCAGCCCGAGATCAAGTTCCCTGAGGACAAGGACGAGATCGAGCGCGTGCTCAAGGGCGAGGCCGATTTCGACTTCACCATGTCGTTCGAGGTGCTGCCGGCGGTCCAGATGCCGGATTTTGCGAAGATCGCCATCGAGAAGGAAGTGGCCGTCGTCGATGACGCGATCGTCGAAGAGGGCATTTCCCGGATCGCCGCGCAGAACCGTCCGTTCAACCCGCGCGAAGAGGGCGGCAAGTCCGAGAGCGGCGACCGCCTGGTCATCGACTATGTCGGCAAGATCGGCGGAGAGCCCTTCGAGGGAGGGTCGGACGAGGGCGGGCGTATCGAGCTCGGCAGCGGCTCGTTCATCCCAGGCTTTGAGGAGCAGCTCACCGGCCGTGCCGCGGGCGAGCAGGTTCTCGTGAAGGTGACTTTCCCCGAGGCGTACCCGGCCGAGCATCTGGCAGGCAAGGAGGCCGAGTTCGACGTCACCGTGAAGGAAGTGCTGGCGCCGGGCGAGGTCACGATCGACGACGAGTTCGCCAAGACGCTCGGCCTGGAGTCGCTCGACAAGCTCAAGGAGGCCGTGCGCGATCGCGTGACCAGCGACTTCTCGGCCCAGACGCGCCGCAAGGCAAAGCGCAAGCTGCTCGACGCGCTGGACGAGGCGACCGTCTTCGAGCTGCCGCAGAAGCTCGTCGACTCCGAGTTCGACGCGATCTGGCGGCAGGTGACGGCCGATCTGGAACGCTCCGGGCGCAGCTTCTCCGACGAGGGAACGACGGAAGAGGAAAGCAAGGCGGAGTACCGCAAGATCGCCGAGCGGCGCGTGCGGCTCGGCCTGCTCCTTGCGGAGATCGGCTCGAAGCACGAGATAAAGATCACTGACGAGGAAATGAACCGCGCGCTGATCGAGCGTGTCCAGCAGTTCCCGGGTCAGGAACAGGCGGTCTGGGAATACTACCAGAAGAACCCCGGCGCGCTCGCCGAGCTGCGTGCGCCGGTGTTCGAGGAAAAGGTGGTCGACTTCATCCTGGAACTCGCCAACGTCACCGAGAAGACGGTGTCGCGGGAGGAACTCTTCCACGACCCGGACGAGGAGCACGATCACGATCATCACCACCATGATCATGATCACCACCACCATCATGACCATGACCATGATCACGATCATGGACACGGAGAGGCGAAGGCCTGATCTGGTGGCATTTGCGGGCTGCGACCGGCGTGGCGACACACTGCGCCGGTTCCGTCTAACATGCACGCACGCGAATCGGGCGCGCCGGCAGACGCGGCGCGCCTTCAGCTTGAGCGGAGACATCCATGCGCGATCCCGTTGACACCTACATGAACCTGCTCGTCCCGATGGTGGTCGAGCAGACCAACCGCGGCGAACGCGCCTTCGACATCTATTCCCGGCTGCTGAAGGAGCGGATCATTTTCGTGACCGGTCCGGTCGAGGACAACATGGCGACGCTGGTCACGGCCCAGCTCCTCTTCCTGGAGGCCGAGAACCCCAAGAAGGAGATCGCCATGTACATCAACTCTCCGGGCGGCGTGGTGACGTCGGGCCTGGCGATTTACGACACGATGCAGTTCATCCGTCCGGCGGTGTCGACGCTGTGCATCGGTCAGGCGGCCTCCATGGGCTCCCTGCTGCTGACCGCGGGCGAGGCCGGAATGCGTCACGCGCTGCCGAACGCGCGCATCCTGCTGCACCAGCCCTCGGGCGGGTTCCAGGGGCAGGCGTCCGACATCGAGCGCCATGCCGAGGACATCATTCGCATCAAGCGGCGCCTGAACGAGATCTACGTCAAGCACACCGGGCGCGACTACGAGACCATCGAACGGGCGCTCGATCGCGACTATATCCTTACCGCGGCCGAATCGAAGGACTTCGGCATCGTCGACAGCGTGATCGAGAAGCGGACGGAGCCGGAGGCCGAGCCCGCCGGCAAGGGCCGCTGAACCGGGCGCGGTAAACGTTAATGTCCTGTTGATCGATGCGAACCTAGCATGGTTGCATTGGCCAACGGCGTTCTGGGGGCTATAACCATCGATGAGACCGGGTTCGCGGCGCGGGGGCCGCGATCCGGGTCGAAACCGAAGTCCGAAAGGCCCGACGGGCCCTCAGGGCGAACCGGAGTGACCGAATGAGCAAGGTCAGCGGCAGCGATTCCAAGAACACGCTCTACTGCTCCTTTTGCGGCAAGAGCCAGCATGAGGTGCGCAAGCTCATCGCAGGACCGACAGTGTTCATCTGCGACGAGTGCGTCGAGCTGTGCATGGACATCATCCGCGAGGAGAACAAGAATTCCTTCGTGAAGTCGAACGACGGCGTTCCGACGCCGGCGGAGATCTGCAAGGTTCTCGACGACTACGTGATCGGCCAGCCGCATGCCAAGCGCGTGCTGTCGGTGGCCGTGCACAACCACTACAAGCGCCTTAACCACAGCTCGAAGTCGAACGACGTCGAGCTGGCGAAGTCCAACATCCTGCTGATCGGTCCCACCGGCTGCGGCAAGACGCTGCTTGCGCAGACGCTCGCCCGCATCCTCGACGTTCCGTTCACCATGGCTGATGCGACGACGCTCACCGAGGCGGGGTATGTCGGCGAGGATGTCGAGAACATCATCCTGAAGCTGCTGCAGGCGGCCGATTACAACGTCGAGCGGGCGCAGCGCGGCATTGTCTACATCGACGAGGTCGACAAGATCAGCCGCAAGTCCGACAACCCCTCCATCACCCGTGATGTGTCGGGCGAGGGCGTCCAGCAGGCGCTCCTGAAGATCATGGAGGGCACGGTCGCCAGCGTGCCCCCGCAGGGCGGCCGCAAGCATCCGCAGCAGGAGTTTCTGCAGGTCGACACGACCAACATCCTGTTCATCTGCGGCGGCGCCTTCTCGGGCCTCGAGAAGATCATCTCCTCGCGCGGGCAGGGTACCTCGATCGGCTTCGGCGCCGAGGTGAAGT
>JAEYRQ010000011.1 GCA_023435545.1 Pseudomonadota bacterium
ACCGACATCCGAACCGTCACCGAGGTCGACGTGATCGGCCTCGCACCTGAACCCGGCTCGCTTGCCGAGACGCTGGCCATGCAGCTCACCGGCCGCAACACCACCTCGACGGGCGCCTACGCGACCGAGGGCGGCCTGTTTCAGGCCCGGGGCATTCCGACGATCGTCTGCGGCCCCGGCGACATCGCCCAGGCGCACCAGCCCGACGAGTACATCGAAGTCTCACAGATCGAGGCCTGCGTCGCCTTCATGAACCGCCTGGCGGAGACGGCGCGCGCCGGGATCTGAGCCGGTCGTGGCGGGCAGACTACGAGCCCTCAAGCGTCGCCGGATCGATGTGGTAGCGCGTCGAGCAGAACTCGCACGTCACCTCGATCGTGCCATCGCGCACCATGTGGTCTCGGTCATCCTGGGAGAAGCTGGCGAGCATGGCGGTTATGCTTTCATGCGAGCAGCGGCATCGCTCGATGATCGTCTGCGGGTCGAACACCCTGACGCCACGTTCGTGGTAGAGGCGGTAGAGCAGTTCGCCCGCCGTGATCGAGGGATCGATCAGTTCGTGGTCCGCGACAGTCTCGACGATCAGCCGCGCCTCGCTCCACTCATCTGGCGCGAGGTACTCTTCAGGCGCCGCTCCCTCGGGCAAGTCGCCCGGCGGCAGGTCGGCCGCCCGCGCCGGACCGGACTCGGGCAAATGTTGGACGATGATCCCGCCGCAGCGCCAGTGTAGCCCCCGGTCTCCGTCCGGAGATGAGCGGAAGGCCCGCGCGGAGGCAAGCCGCACCGCCGTCGGGATCTGCTCGGACTGCCGGAAATAGAGATGCGCCGCGTCCTCCAGCGAGCCGCCGTCGAGCGGCACGATCCCCTGGTAGCGCGAGGCCGGAGGGCCGGGATCGATGGTCATGGCGAGGTTGCCGGCGCCGAGCAGGGCACCCGCCTGCGCCTCGCCGGCGCGCTCCAGCGCCTCGACCTGTTCGGCATCGAAGGTCGCGCAGGCGCGGACCCGGTCGGGCATCTCCAGGTCGACCACCATCAGCCGCACTGGGCCGTCCGACTGGGTCTGCAGGATGAACCGGCCCTTCGTCTTCAGGGTAGAGCCCAGGAGAATGGTCAGCGCCGTCGCCTCGGCGATCAGCGCGCAGACCGACTCCGGATAGCCGTGCCGGGCAAGGATCGTGTCCATCGCCGGGCCAAGCCGGACCAGCCGGCCCCGGACGTCCAGCCCCTCCACCGCGAACGGGAGCACGAAATCGTCCGCCGCGGCATCGAGCACCGCGGCCGCGGGGCGGCGGGAGGACATCAGGCCGCGCCGGCCCCGAAGCACCAGGCCAGGATGCCCTTCTGGGCGTGAAGCCGGTTCTCCGCCTCGTCGAATACCACCGACTGCGGGCCGTCCATCACCGAATCCGTCACCTCCTCGCCGCGATGGGCGGGCAGGCAGTGCATGAAGATCGCTCCCGGCGCCGCCTCGGCCATCAGCGCGTCATTCACCTGGTAGGGCTTCAGCATGTTGTGGCGGCGCTCGCGCTCGCTGTCGCCCATCGACACCCAGGTGTCGGTGACGACGCAATCAGCACCGGCAACCGCCTCGAACGGGTCGGTGGTGACGCTCACCGCCGCCCCCTCGGCGCGTGCCCAGTCGATCAGGTCGCGACGCGGCGCGAGCGCTTCGGGAGAGGCGATGCGCAGCGCGAAGTCGAACCGGGCGGCGGCCTGGATCCAGGAGGCAGTGACGTTGTTGCTGTCGCCCGTCCAGGCGACGGTGCGGCCGGTGATCGGCCCCTTGTGCTCCTCAAAGGTCAGCACGTCCGCCATCACCTGGCAGGGATGCGACAGCCGCGTCAGCCCGTTGATCACCGGGATCGTCGCGTTCTCGGCGAGTTCCTGCACGGCCCTGTGGTCGAGGATGCGGATGACGATGGCGTCGACATAGCGCGACAGCACCCGCGCCGTATCGCCGATCGTCTCGCCGCGGCCGAGTTGCATCTCGCCTCCGGTGAGGAAGATCGTGTCGCCGCCGAGCTGGCGCATGGCGACGTCGAAGGAGACGCGGGTGCGGGTCGAGGGCTTGTCGAAGATCATCGCCAGCGTGCGCCCGGCGAGCCGGGGTACTCGGCCGTCGCCGTCGGACTTCATCCGGCGGCTGTCGTCGATGATCCGGCGCAGCTCGAGAGGGGGGATCTCGCTCAGGTCGACGAAGTTGCGGTAGGTCGCGCTCATGCGCTCGCCCTCCGCAGCCCGCCTTCGGCCTCCAGCGCGGCGCAGGCGGCATCAATCCGCTCGAGCGCGAGGTCGATATCGGACGCCTCGACGATCAGCGGCGGGATCAGACGGACGACATTGTCGCCGGCACCGACGCAGAGCAGATGCTGCGCCTGCAGGGCGGCGGCGAGATCTTTGTTCGGCACGCGGCACTTGACCCCCATCAACAGACCTTCGCCGCGGGTCGACTCGATGATCGCCGGATGCTCGTCGGCCACCCGGGCGAGCCCTTGGCGAAAGCGGAGGCTCATATCGCGGACATGCTCGAGGAATCCCGGGGCCAGGACGACGTCCAGCACCGCATTGCCAACCGCCATCGCCAGCGGGTTGCCGCCGAAGGTGGTGCCGTGCACGCCATGCACCATGCCCTTGACGGCCTCGTTGGTCGCCAGGCAGGCGCCCATCGGAAACCCGCCGCCGATGCCCTTGGCCAGCGCCATGATGTCGGGCTCGATGCCGGACCATTGATAGGCGAACAGCTTGCCCGTCCGGCCGACGCCGCACTGCACCTCGTCGGCGATCAGCAGCAGCCCGTGCTCGTCGCAGAGCGCCCGCAGCGCCCGCATGGTGGCGAACGGCACCGGCCTCAGGCCTCCCTCGCCCTGCACGGGCTCGATCAGGATGCCCGCCGTCTGCGGCCCGATCGCCGCCTTCACCGCATCGAGGTCATCGAAGGGCACCTGGTCGAAGCCGTCGACCGGCGGGCCGAAGCCCTCGAGGTATTTCGGCTGGCCGCCGGCGGCGATCGTCGCGAGGGTACGGCCGTGGAAGGCGCCCTCGAAGGTGATCAGCCGGTAGCGGTCGGGATTACCCGCCGCATAGTGGTAGCGCCGCGCCGTCTTGATCGCGCATTCGAGCGCCTCGGCACCGGAATTGGTGAAGAAGACCACGTCCGCGAAGGAGTTCTCGGCGAGACGTCGCGCCAGCTCCTCCTGCCCCGGCACCTGGTAGAGATTTGAGATGTGCCACAGCCGGCCGGCCTGTTCGGTGAGCGCCTTCACGAGGTGCGGATGGCAGTGGCCGAGCGAGTTCACCGCAATGCCGCTGGCGAAATCAAGGTACTCGGTGCCATCGGCAGTGAACAGGCGCACACCCTCTCCCCGCTCGAAAGCAAGGTCGGCCCGCGCGAATGTCGGATAGAGCGCAGACGTCACGGTCGTCGGTCCTGATGCTGAAACGAATAATGCCGCCTCCCACGGCGGCATCCCGAAAATCATAATAGTTGCGCGGCCGACACTGTCAATTCCGGCCGGCAATTCCGGCACCTCCGAGTGCCTCCAGGCGCCGCACGGCCGCACCTGCCGCAGCGGAGTGTTGCATTCACGAATCACCCCGGTGCTTTCTGGGGAAATCCCTAAGGAAAGATGAGCGCCGGGGTTGCCCGCGAGTCCGCGTATATTGTAGCCTTCAAACGTCGGTATACGACATTTCGTGCGGCGGACCAGTTGAATCCCAATTTGTGGTGCAGGGGCGGTAGCTCGTCGAGAGGCGATTCCGCACGCGGTCCGGATTCTGCCCGCACACAGGAAATGGAGCGGCGGAATGTCTTGGTCGGATGAGCGCGTCGAACTTCTCAAGAAGCTCTGGGGCGACGGCTTGAGCGCGAGCCAGATTGCGGCGGAGCTCGGCGGGGTGACCCGCAACGCGGTGATCGGCAAGGTCCATCGGCTCGGGCTTTCGGGCCGCGCCAAGGCGGCCCGGCCAGCCGCCCCGCGCCAGCGCAAGGTCCGACGTCCGTCGCTGCCGCCGCGACCGGCAGCCCGCGTGATCGGCAATACGGTCCTGAAGATCGCTCTCTCGCCGGATCTCGACGAGGAGGAGGAGGTCGTCCAGGTCCGCGCACCGGCGGTGGTGGAGGAACTGTTCATTCCGCCGGAGGAGCGGGCGACGATCCTGCAGCTCAATGAGCACACGTGCAAATGGCCCGTCGGCGATCCGTCCAGTGCCGACTTCTATTTCTGCGGCCGCCGGTCGGCCGCCGGCATGCCCTATTGCGAGCATCACTGCCGGATCGCCTATCAACCGGCGGCAGACCGGCGGCGGAACCGCTGAGGAAATGGGGCCGCCGCCGCGGGATTCCGACCCGATGGGCCGGATCGCGGCTCAGTTCGTGGCGAACTGCTCGTTGAAGGCGTAGCCGGCGCCGCGCACAGTGCGGATCGGATCGATCTTGCGGCCGCGGTTGATCGCCTTGCGCAGCCGGCCGACATGCACATCGACGGTGCGCTCGTCCACATAGACATCCCGCCCCCAGACTCCGTCGAGAAGCTGCTCGCGGGTGAACACCCGGCCGGGGCTTTGCATCAGGAACTCGAGCAGTCGGAACTCGGTCGGCCCGAGATGCACCTCACGGCCGCTGCGCCGGACGCGGTGGGTCTCGCGGTTCAACTCGATGTCCCCGGCCTGCAGCACCGAGGCGATGATCTCCGGGCGCGCCCGGCGCAGGATCGCCTTCACCCGGGCCATCAGCTCGGGCAGCGAGAACGGCTTGGTGACGTAGTCGTCGGCGCCGGTGGCCAGACCGCGGATGCGCTCGTTCTCTTCACCCCGCGCGGTCAGCATGATCACCGGCAGGTGCGCCGTCTCGGGCTTGGCCCGCAGGCGCCGGCACAGCTCGATGCCGGAGATGCCCGGCAGCATCCAGACGAGCAGAACCAGGTCCGGAGATACCTCGCGGATGAGTGTCTCCGCCTCGTCGCCGCGGCCAACCGAGTCCACCGCATAGCCCTCGGCCTCGAGATTGTAGCGAAGCAGCAGGGTCAGCGGCTCCTCATCCTCGACGATCAGCACCTTTGCGTTCATCGTTCGGCGGGTCCGTTCAGTCGTCGCTCTGCGGCAAATCGGCCGTCGCGAAACTCGACTGGTCCATCTTCGGTCGCTTCTCAAGCAACGGCTCGCCGCGCACCAGATAGGTCACCGTCTCGGCGATGTTGGTGACGTGGTCGCCGATCCGCTCGATGTTCTTCGCCGCGAACAGGAGGTGGGTGGCGAAGGTGATATTGCGCGGATCCTCCATCATGTAGGTCAAGAGTTCGCGGAAGATCGACGTGTACAAGACGTCGAGCTCGGCATCGCGCTCCCAGACATCCATGGCGAGGTCGACATCGCGGCGCGCGAAACTGTCGAGCACGTTCTTCAGCTGCTCAAGAGCGATCTGGCTCATGTGGTCGATGCCGAGCACCGTCTGGCGCGAGCCCGGCTCGGACTGAACGGCGACCGCGCGCTTGGCGATGTTCTTGGCCAGATCGCCGATCCGCTCCAGGTCCGAGGAGATCTTGATCGCCGCCATGATCTCGCGCAGGTCGAGCGCCATCGGCTGGCGCTTGGCGATCATCAGGATCGCCAGGTCCTCAACCTCCCGCTCGAGCCGGTCGATCTGGTCGTCGGCGGCGATCGTCTTCATCGCCAGCACTTCGTCTCGGCGGTTGAGGGCGGCGATGGCGTCGGTCAGCAACTTCTCAGAATGGCCACCCATTCGGCTGATCATAACCGAGAGCTTCTGCAGTTCCTCGTCGTAGGACGAGACGATGTGTTCGGTCATTGTCCTCTCCTGCGCCTCTCGCAAGGACGGCGCGCCGTCAGCCGAAACGGCCGGTGATGTAGTCGTGGGTTCTGGTGTCCTTGGGATTGGTGAAGATGTGCTGCGTCGGCCCCACCTCAACCAGGTTCCCCAGATGGAAGAACGCGGTACGCTGGGAAACGCGCGCGGCCTGCTGCATCGAATGGGTGACGATGATGATGCAGTAGTTGGACTTCAGCTCGTCGATCAGTTCCTCGACGCGGGCCGTGGCGATCGGGTCGAGCGCCGAGCAGGGCTCGTCCATCAGGATCACCTCGGGGCTCACCGCGATGGCGCGCGCGATGCACAGGCGCTGCTGCTGACCGCCCGACAGGCCGGTGCCGGGATCGTCGAGCCGGTCCTTCACCTCATTCCACAGACCCGCCTTCTTCAGGCTCGCCTCGACGATGGCGTCGAGTTCCGTCTTGCCCCGCGCCAGGCCGTGGATGCGCGGCCCGTAGGCGATGTTCTCGTAGATCGACTTGGGGAACGGGTTCGGCTTCTGGAACACCATGCCGACGCGGGCACGCAGTTCCACGACGTCGAGGCTGGGCTCGTAGACGTCGCGCCCGTCGAGCGTGATGCGCCCCGTGATCCTGGTCCCGTCGATCGTGTCGTTCATCCGGTTGATGCACCGCAGGAACGTCGACTTGCCGCAGCCCGACGGACCGATGAAGGCCGTCACCGACCGCTCCGGAATGTCGATCGAGACGTTGAACAACGCCTGTTTGGCTCCGTAGAAGACGCAGACGTCCCGCGCCTCCACCTTCACCGAATTCATGTCCGGATCCGGGATCACCGTGGTCTCGTGTGCGGGACGTTCGATCACCGCCGCGTCGTTCATCTGATGCTCCTTGAAGCGCTGGCTACCAGGTGCGCTCGAGGCGCTGGCGCAGGAAGATTGCGATCCCGTTCACCAGGATCAGGAAACCGAGCAGGACCAGGATCGCTGCCGATGTGCGGTCGACGAAGCCGCGCTCCGGGCTGTCCGCCCAGATGAAGATCTGGGTCGGCAACGCCGTCGAGGCGTCCAGCAGGCCGCCGGGAGGCGCGGTGATGAAGGCGTTCATGCCGATCAGGAGCAGCGGCGCCGTCTCGCCGAGTGCCTGGGCGAGCCCGATGATCGTGCCGGTCAGGATGCCCGGCAGCGCCAGCGGCAGCACATGGTGCATGATCACCTGGTGGCGCGAGGCCCCCATGCCG
>JAEYRQ010000047.1 GCA_023435545.1 Pseudomonadota bacterium
CCAGACCCGCATCTCCGGCGAGGAGAAGGTGCGGATGCAGGAGATCGCGCGCCAGAAGACGCTCGACGAGGCCCGCCTCGCCGCCGACGAGGCGGTGGAGGCCGCCCGCATCGCCCAGCGCAAGAAGCTTGACGCCGAGCGCATCGCCGCCGAGCAGGGGACGCGCGTGCTGGAGATCGCCCGCGCCGAGGCGCTGGAGGCCGCCGAGATCGCCATGCAGAAGGCGGTCGAAGCTCAGCGGATCGCCCGCGAGAAGGAACTCGCGGTTGAACGCATCGAGGCCGAGGAGGAAACCCGCGGCCGCGAGATCACCCGCAATCAGGCGGTCGACGAGGCCCGCGTTGCCGCGGAGGAGGCGGTCGAGGCTGCCCGCATCGCCCAGAAGAAGAAGCTCGACGCCGAGCGCATTGCCGCCGAGCAGGAGACCCGCACCCGCGAGATCGACCGGCAGAAAGCGCTCGAGGCGGCCCGCATCGAGGCCGAGGAGGCGATCCGCGCCCGCGACATCGCCCGCGAGAAGCAGGTCGAGGCCGCCGAGATCGCCCGCCGCGAGGCGGTGGAGGTCGCACGCATCGCCGCCGAGCTGAAGCTCGAGCATGAGCGCATCGACAGCCAGCGCAGCCGCGAGGTCATCGACATCGAGCGTCGCCGGGTGGTGGAGGCCGCCGAGCAGGCCCGCGTCGTGGCGCTTGCCGACGAGCGCGCCAAGGCGGCCACGGCCGAAGCCGCAGTCAAGCGTGCCCAGATCGCCGCCCAGCGCGATGTCGAGGCCGCCGAGGTCGAACGCACCCGCACGGTGGAGGCTGCCCAGCTCGAACGCCGCAGGGCGATCGAACAACTCGAGATCGCGCGGGTCCAGGCGCTGCGCGAGGCCGAGATCGAGAGCCGCGAGGACATCGAGCGGGCCCGCATCGCGTCCGAGCGCCAGCTCGACGAGATCCGCATCGACCACGAGACGATCCGCCGCCGGCTCGAGGTCGAGCGCGAGCGCAACGTCGAGACCGCGCAGATGGAGAAGGCCATCGCGCTGTCCCAGAAGTCGCTCGAGGAAAGCGCCGCACGCGCCGAGGCGGAATCCGCCCGCGCCCGCGCCGCGGAGGCCGAGGAGCGGGTCAAGACCGTCCGCGAGACCGAGGCCGCCGAGCGGCGCAAGTCGGTCGACGTGCTGCTGGCCGAGAAGGCGGAGGCCGAGGCGCGCCATATGGCGGAGGCCGCCAAGCTGCGTGCCGTGGTCGAGGCCGAGGCGCAGCGGCTCATCAACGAGGCCGAGAACATCCTCACCGACGAGGCGAGGCACTCGCTGTTCCGCCGCAAGATGCTGGAGCATGTCGAGGGGATCGTCGCGGCGAGCGTCAAGCCGCTGGAGAAGATCCAGGACATCCGGATCATGCAGCTCGACGGCGTCACCGGCGGTGGCGGCTCGCGCGATGGCTCGCCCACCGACGAGGTCATCAACTCCGCGCTTCGCTACCGCGTGCAGGCGCCGCTGATCGACTCGCTGCTCTCCGACATCGGCATCGAGGGCGGGACACTTGCCAAGCAGGGCGGGCTGATCCGCGAGGCGAGCGACATGCAGCGCATCTCAGACGCCGCCAAGAAGGCGCCGAAAGCCGAGGGCGGCGGCTCCGACGCGCCGAAATCCGGCGGAGGCAAGGGCGCAGGGGAGAAGAAGTAAATGGCCCGGGTCTATGTCTCATCGGTGATCGACGCGCCCGTGGCGAGGGTCTGGGAGCGGGTGCGCGACTTCAACGCCCTGCCGCGCTGGCATCCGGGCATCCGCGACAGCCGCATCGAGAACGGCGAACCGTCCGACCGGGTGGGATGCGTCCGCGACTTCCACCTGCAGAACGGCGAGCGTATTCGCGAGCGGCTGCTCGGACTCTCCGACTATGACTACTTCTGCACCTACTCGATCCTCGAGAGCCCGATGCCGCTCACCGACTACGTGGCGACGCTCAGGCTCACCCCGGTCACGGACGGCGACCGCACCTTCGCGGAATGGTCGGCCGAGTTCGACTGTGCGCCGGAGGCGGCCGACGACCTCGTCAACGGCATCGGCCAGAACGTCTTCCAGGCCGGCTTCAACGCGCTCAAGCGGCTGATGGCAGGCTGACCGATGGTCAAGGTCGTCAAGAGCACCGTCCTCGACGCGCCCGTGGAAGCGGTGTGGGAGGTGCTGCGCGACTTCAACGGCCATGACCAGTGGCATCCGGCGGTGGCCGACAGCCACATCGAGCGCGGCCAGACGTCCGACAGGGTGGGGTGCGTCAGGCGCTTCCACCTGCAGGACGGATCGGAACTGCGCGAACTTCTGCTGACCATGTCGGATGCCGACATGGCGTTCAGCTACTGCCTGCTGGAGACGCCGGTGCCGCTGCTCAACTACGTGGCGCATGTCCGGCTCACCCCGGTGACCGACGGCGACAGGACGTTCTGGCACTGGGAGAGCCGGTTCGACACCCCCGCCGGCCGCGAGGAGGAACTGCGTCAGATGGTGGCCGAAAACATCTATCAGGGCGGATTCGACGCGATCCGCCGGCACATGGGCCTGGAGGGCAAGTGATGGCGGTGACCGTGGAGACCCATGCGACGCTGGCCGATGCCGCCCGCGCGCTCGGATCGGACGGGGCGACCTATCTGGGCGGCGGCACGGTCGTCATGCGCGGGGTGAATGCCGGCCGGGTCGAGGGGCGCATCGTGCGCAGCGCCGACCCCGCGCTGCGCCAGGTCAGCCTCTCGGGCGACACGATCCGGATCGGTGCGGGCGTGACGATGGCGGAGATCGCCGCGCATCGCGACCTCGCCCTGCTGCATCCGGTGGCTCGCTCCGTCGGCGGACCGCAGGTCCGCGAGATGGCGACGGTCGGCGGCAACCTGTTCGCGCCGCACCCTTATGGCGATTTCGCCGTCGCCCTGCTCGCGCTCGGCGCGCGCGCCGTACCGGCGGCGGGCGGTGGAGCGATGCCACTCGATGATCTTCTGCGCGACCGCAGGCGGGGCGGACTGATCGCCGCCGTCGAGGTGCCGCGTCCGCGCGACCAGCGCGCCTTCGGCTGGCTGAAGATCAGCCGCGTCAAGCCGAAGGGCGTCTCGGTGATGTCGATCGCCGCCTGTCTGCCGCGCGAGGGTGGTCGCATCCGCGGCGCCCGCGTCGCATTCGGTGCGATGGGGCCGGCCCCCACGCGCTCGGCCGCCGTCGAGCGCGTGCTCGAGGGCCAGGCGCTCGACGCCCCGACGATCACCAGAGCCGCCCAGGTCGCCGCCGAGGGGCTGGAACCGCCGACCGACTCGCTCGCCAGCACCTGGTACCGGCGCGAGGTCGCCGGTGTGCATCTCAAGCGTCTGCTGGAGGGAATGGTCTGATGCCCCGCATCCCCCGCGCACACATTCGATCAGACGGGACTCCCCCGACATGACCATGAAACCCGTGACCTTCACCCTGAATGGGGCCGCCAAGGCCGCGTTCACCACGGACGGGCAGAACCTGCTCGATTTCCTGCGCCGTGGCGTTGGCGACCTGTCGCCGAAATTCGGCTGCGGCCAGGGCACCTGCGGCTCGTGTACAGTGCTGATCGACGGCGCGCCGCAGCTGTCCTGCCTGGTGCTCGCGGAGACGGTGGAGGGCAAGCGGATCGAGACTGCCTCCGGCCTTGCCCCCGGCGCCGGTCTGCATCCGCTGCAGGAAGCCTTCATGGAGCGCTTCGCCGCCCAGTGCGGCTACTGCACGCCGGGCATGCTGATGGCCGCCAAGGCGCTGCTCGAGCGCAATCCGCGCCCGTCGCGCGACGAGGTGATCGAGGCGATCGGGGGCAATATCTGCCGCTGCACCGGCTATGAGCCGATCATCGCGGCCATTCTCGACGTCAGCCAGGGAAGGGTGCGGGCATGACCGACGTACCGTTGACCGAACGTTCGATGGTGGAGTTCCGCAAGGAGTTCTTCGCCGACGAGCGCGACGAGAACCTGAACGAGATCGGCAAGCCGACGCGCCGACAGGACATCACCGGCCACGTCACCGGGCGTTCGCCGTTCTACGACGACCACTTGTTCGATGGCCTCCTGCACATGCGCTGCGTGCGCTCGCCGCACCACGCGGCCCGCATCCGGCGCATCGACACGTCCGAGGCGTCGAGGATGCCTGGCGTGGTGCGCATCGTCACCGGCGCCGATGTGCCGGTGAATCTCAACACGCTTCTGTCGCTGCTCGATTTCGGCATCGACGACGAGCCGATCCTGTCCACCGAGCGCGTTCGCTACAAGGGCGAGCCGGTGGCTGCCGTGATCGCCGAGACCGAGGCGCAGGCGCGTGATGCGGTCAACGCGGTCCGGGTGGACTGGGAGCCGGTGCCGCATGTCCTCGACGTCGAGGAGGCGATCAAGCCCGGCGCGCCGGCGGTGCTCGACATCTATCCGACCAACCGCTTCATCTATCACGGCAAGTACGACCACCAGAAGCTGCGCTACGGCGATGTCGAGGCGGCCTTCCGCTCGGCCGATCATGTCGTCGAGGGGCGCTACCAGATGTCGCCCATCGAGCAGGCCCCGATCGAGACCTGCGGCGCCATCGCGGCGCCCGAGCAGAACGGCCGGTTCGCCTGCTACACCTCGACCCAGGCCCTGTTCTTCTCACTCGGCACCTCGGCGAAGGTGCTGAACATGCCGTCCTCCAGGCTGCATTTCATCGGCGGCACGGTCGGCGGCGGCTTCGGCGGCAAGGTGGATTCGGTGCACGAGCCGGTGGCGATCCTCGGCGCCATGCTCACCGGACGGCCCTGCAAGTTCATGTGGGACCGCGCGGAGGAGATGCAGGTCGGCGCGCCGCGTGGGGCCGAGCGCTGGTACATCAAGGACGGCGTGATGCGCGACGGCCGCATCGTCGCGCGCAAGTTCACCGGCTACTTCGACAGTGGCGCCTACACCCGGCTGTCGTCCTACGCCATCATCAAGGGCGTCGGGCATCTGCCCGGCCCCTACACGATCCCCAACGTCTACGCCGACGTCTACTGCGTCTACACCAACCGGACGCCGGCGACCGCCATGCGCGGCTTCGGCGGCAAGGTGGATTCGGTGCACGAGCCGGTGG
>JAEYRQ010000065.1 GCA_023435545.1 Pseudomonadota bacterium
CGAAGCTGGAAGGCGACGAGACCATCCTCGTCCATGCCGGCGGCTCGGGCATCGGCACCGCGGCGATGCCGGTGCATCGCTGACCGCCTGATCCGCGACACCGAAGGCCCCCGATGCGCGCCCTTACGCTGGTTTCCGACCGCAACCTCGAACTGATCGAGCAGCCGGACCCGCCGCCGCCCGGCCCGGGCGAGGTGCAGGTGCGAATCCGTGCGGTTGCGCTCAACCATATCGACGTGTGGGGCTGGCGCGGCATGGCGTTCGCCAAGCGCAAGCTGCCGCTGGTGGTGGGCGCGGAGGCCGCCGGCGAGATCGTCGCCGTCGGCGAAGGCGTCAGCGATCGCGCGGTCGGCGACCATGTGGCACTCTACGGCGCGCTCACCTGCGGCACCTGCCGTGCCTGCCGCGAGGGCCGCGCCAATCTGTGCGAGAACGTCGCCGGCATCATGGGTTTCCATGTCGACGGCTTCGCCCGCGACCTCCTCAATACCCAGGCACGGCTGACGGTGCCGGCGCCGAAGAGCATCGGCTGGGTGGATGCAGCCTGCGCGCCGATCACCTTCGGCACCGTGCAGCACATGCTGTTCGACAACGCGAAGCTGGAAGGCGACGAGACCATCCTCGTCCATGCCGGCGGCTCGGGCATCGGCACCGCGGCGATCCGCATGTCCAAGGCGATCGGGGCGACCGTCATCACCACCGTCGGCGACGACGAGAAGGCGGCGAAGGCGAAGGCGCTCGGTGCCGACCACGTCATCAATTACCGCGAGGAGCGGTTCGAGCACGTCACCCGCAAGCTGACTGGCAAGAAGGGCGTCGACGTCGTGTTCGAGCATGTCGGCCCGGACACCTTCGCCGGCTCGATGCTGTCGCTGAAGCGGGGCGGGCGCCTCGTCACCTGCGGCTCGACCTCGGGCGTCACCACCCAGATCAACCTCTACCAGCTGTTTCAGCAGCAGCTGAAGCTGTTCGGCTCGTTTGGCTCGTCCATGCGCAACATGGCGCAGAGCCTCGACAAGATGGCCGCCGGCATCCTGCCGGTGATCGATTCCGAGCTCGACATCGCCGATTTCGCCGTCGGCCTCGACCGGCTGGAGAGCCGCAAGGTGTTCGGCAAGATCGTGGTGCGCCTCTGACCGGCGGGCGGGATCAGGACCGGCAGGCAGGGAGCGGACGAAGCAGATGACCCCGCTGCAACGCCGCATGTTCCTCCTGAAGTGGCGCATCAGCCGAGTCGTCGGCCCCGTGGTCGACTGGACCGTGGCCACGCTCGCCGTCGGCGTGTTCCGGCTCGTGCGGCTGCTGGGGCCGGACCGGGCGAGCAACATGGGCGGCTGGCTTGCCCGAACCTTCGGCCCTCTGCTGCCGGTCAACCGTCTCGGCATGGAGAACCTGCGCCGCGCCTTTCCGGAAAAGGACGAGGCCGAACTCAAGACGATCCTCACCGAGGTCTGGGACAATCTCGGCCGCACCGCCGCCGAATACCCGCATCTCGACACGATCTGGGACTTCGATGAGACCAAGCCGGTCGGCCGGATCGAGGCCACCGGCCTCGACAATTTCCGCCGGCTGCGCGCCGACGACAAGCCGGCGATCATCTTCACCGCCCATCTCGGCAACTGGGAACTGCCGGCGGTCTGCGCCGCCCGCCACGGCCTGCCGGTCACAGCGGTCTACCGCACGCCCAATAACGCCTATGTCGCGCAGCGCCTGCTCAAGATCCGACGCGGCACCATGGGCGAACTGCTCGCCGCCGGCTCCGGGCAGGCGGTGGCCTTCGCCATGTCGAGCGTGCTGGAGAAGGGCGGCCATCTCGGGATCCTCGTCGACCAGCGGCTGACCAAGGGACTGAAGATCGACTTCTTCGGCCGTCCCGCCCCCACCAACCCGATCCTCGGGCGCCTCGCCCGCCGCTTCGACTGTCCGGTCCACGGCGTCCGGGTGGTGCGCCTGCCCAACAACCGCTTCCGCCTCGACCTCACCGACGAGATCGAGCTTCCGCGCGACGCCGACGGCATGATCGACGCGGAGAAGTCGATGGAGGTGATCAATTCGATCGTCGAAGGCTGGGTCCGCGAGCACCCCGGCCAGTGGCTCTGGCTGCACAACCGCTGGCGGACATAGACGCTCGCCGTTGCCTTGGGTTGGCCTCTACGCCGCCAGCATGCGCTCGACCTGGTTGACCAGGTCGCGCAGGTGGAAGGGCTTGGACAGCACCTTGGCGTTCTTCGGCGCGTTGGAATCCGGATTGAGGGCGACGGCGGCGAATCCGGTGATGAACATCACCTTCAGTTCGGGATCGAGCTCGGTCGCCCGGCGCGCCAGCTCGATGCCGTCCATCTCGGGCATGACGATGTCGGTCAGGAGCAGCGTGAACGACTCCTCGCGCAGCCGGTCGTAGGCGCTCTGGCCGTTATCATACGACACGACGTCGTAGCCGGCGTTCTCCAGGGCCCGCACGAGGAAACGGCGCATGTCGTGGTCATCCTCGGCGAGGAGTATCTTGTTCATCGGCGGCAGCCCCCGGATTGGAAGTCTCGATCCCTCGGCGCGAGATAATAGCAGTCGATGTAAAGATTTCACCAATGCGCACGGATGTGTGGACAACCCAGTGCGCCCGCCGAAGCCCCCCGCCATGGACAGCCGCAGCCGTTCTTGGCACAGTCGCCTGGATACGCTAACGGCGCCACGGACGATGGCCACACCTCTCGAACCGGAGCTCTCACCGCCCTTCCTGATCGCTGCACCCGAGGGCGGCGCGCTGAGCCCGTTCGTGTTCAATTCTCCGCACAGCGGCCGCATCTATCCGCGCAGCTTCCTCGCAGCTTCCCGGCTCGACCTGATGACGCTGCGCCGCTCGGAGGACAGCTTCGTCGAGGAGTTGTTCGCCGGCGCCGTCGCGCTCGGCGCCCCGCTCATGCAGGCGCGATTTCCCCGGGCCTTCGTCGACGTCAACCGCGAGGCCTACGAGCTCGATCCGGCAATGTTCGACGGGCGCCTGCCCTCCTTCGCCAACACCCGCTCGATGCGGGTGGCAGGCGGCCTTGGCACGATCGCGCGCATCGTCGCCGACGGCGCCGAGATCTACCGGCGGCCGATCGGCGTGGCGGAGGGCCTGGACCGCATCGAGCGCTACTACAAGCCATACCACCGCGCCCTGCGCGAACTGGTCGACCAGTCCCGCCGGGTGTTCGGCACGGCGGTGGTGGTGGACTGCCATTCGATGCCGTCGGCCCGGATGACGCAGGAGACCCGCCGGAGGCCCGATTTCGTCCTCGGCGACCGATACGGCACGAGTTGCACCTCGATCCTGACAGACGTCGCCCAGGAGACACTGCAGCGGCTGGGCTACACCGTCGCGCGCAACAAGCCCTATGCCGGCGGGTTCATCACCGAGACCTATGGCGGGCCGGGAACCGGTACGCACGCGCTGCAGATCGAGATCAACCGGGCGCTCTACATGGATGAGCAGCGTTATGCGCGAGGCGGCGGATTCGCCTGGCTGACCGCCGACATAACCCATCTGTGCCGGCGGCTGATGTCGATTTCGGCGGACGCGCTGCGCCCCGGCCGGGCCGCGGCCGAGTAGGAACCCTACGCCGCGGCCGAACAGGACCCCGGAAAGAAAAATGGGCCGCCCGGTCGGACGGCCCAAGTCTAGGGAGGAAACGCCCAAGGAGGGCAGCGGTATCGCGAAACGGCAGGGCGATACCGCACCGCAGCAATATGCAAGTGCAGCGCACAAAAGTCAATGATTCAGCCCTGCATTAGCGCAGGTCTGCCATGCGTGCCGGCGGCAGCCCGCGATTCCGGGGGATTTCCGGGCAAAATTGCATTCCCTCCTGCCACTCAGCCCTCGCCACTGCGGCGGATCTTCGGATCGGGCGCGGGCCAGTAGATCACCCAGGCGAGCAGAATCATCGCGGCCAGGAACCCGAAGGCAGCCTGATATGCCGCGAAGGGACGAACCGGCCCAAGCGCAGATTCGGCGGCCGGAAAGGCGCCGATGATCGCGCCGGTCACCGCCTGCATCACGAACACCCCTCCGATCGTCGCCACGTTGAGGAGCGTGATGCCTCGCCCGACCAGCCGCTGTTCGAACAATGACCGGCCGTGTGCGGTCTGCACCGGGGTGAAGGCCGCCACGAAGCCGAGCAGCATGAACAGCACGTACACCGTGACGGGACCCTGGTCGCCGATCAGACACAGTGCGGCGAACAACGCCGCGGTCCCGAAGACGCCGAGTGTCACCGGCAGCCGGTGCTGGCCGAACCAGCGGTCCGCCGGCCCCCAGACGAACAGGCCGACGATATGGGCCGCCGCCATCGCGAACAGCAGGTTGCCCCGCTGCTTCAGGTCGAAGCCGAGGATGTCGGTGGCAAACGGGCCTCCCCACAGTCCGAGCACCGCGACGAAGGTGGAGTAACCAGCGAACTGGATGGCGAACAGGCGCCAGAAGCCACGCACCCGCACCACTTCTCCCAGACCCGCGAAACTCTCGAGAAGGCTTGACGGCCGGTGGCTCTCCAAGGCGGTGCCAGGCGGACGGTCCCGCACCACGATGGCGACGAGGACGCCGATCACGGCGGCCCCGAGTCCCACGAACAGGAAGGTCGCCCGCCAGCCGTAGGCTTCGGCCGACATCGCCAGCGGCGCGGTGGCGAACAAGGTCCCCATGGTGCCGATGCCGAGCTGCAGCCCCGTCAGCGTCGAGAACCGGTCGGCGGGAAACCAGCGGGTGTATATCGTCAGCGGGCCCATGAAGAAGCTCGAACAGCCGATCCCCATCAGCACGCGCGCCACGGTCAGCTCGGCCAGCGAATCGGCGACCGAGAACAGCGCGCAGCCGGCCACCGCCAGTCCGACCGAGGCGATCATGCACAGGCGCGGGCCGTACCGGTCGATCATCGCGCCGAGCGGAACCTGGGCCACGGCAAAGGACAGGAAGAAGGCGCTCGACAGGATGCCGAGCTGTTCCGGCGAGAGATCGAGTTCGGCGGCCAGGTCCGGCGCGATCACGCCGACGGAATTGCGCAGGAACTGGCTGACCACGTAGATCGCGCACAGGGAGCCGACGAGCGCCGCCGCCGCCCGCATCGTCACCGCTCCGTGCGCCATCCCGGCGCCGGGTGCCTGGTCCCCGTGCATCGTTTCCTCCTGGCGGTCGCGGCACGCTCTTGTCTCGGCGATTGCGACACAACCCCTGTCGTCCTATAGCCGATGGTGGAACTCCCACAACCCCGCGCGGCGCATATGTCCGAGACCGAAATCGAATTGCTCGCCCACCGGCTCGCCGATGCCGCCGCGGCAGCCGCCCTGCCCTATTTCCGCTCCGGCCTGGCCGTGGAGAACAAGGCGCAGGGCGACTTCGACCCTGTCACGGCCGCCGATCGGGAAGCCGAGCTCGCCATCCGCGAGATCGTTGCGCGCGAGCGGCCGGATCACGGCTTCCTCGGCGAGGAGTTCGGCACCCTGCCGGGTGATGGCACCTGGGAATGGGTCGTCGATCCCGTCGACGGCACCCGCTCCTTCGTCTCGGGCATCCCGCTGTGGACGACCATCATCGGCCTCAGGCAGCACGGCAGGCCGGTGTTCGGACTGGTCGACCAGCCCTATGTCGGCGACCGCTTCTGGGGTGGGTTCGGCTCTGGCGCGCGGATGCGCGACCGCTTCGGACGGGACGTGCCGATTCGCACGCGGGCCTGCGCGAGCCTCGCCGATGCGACGCTGATGACGACGTCGCCGGCACTGTTGTCGAGAGCCGGCGAGCGGGAGCGCTACGATTCTGTCGAGCGCGCCGTCCGCCTGGCCCGTTATGGCGCCGACGGCTACGCCTACTGCATGCTGGCGGCCGGGCAGATCGACCTCGTCATCGAATCCGGGCTGCAGTCCTACGACGTGGTCGGCCTTATCCCGATCATCGAGGCGGCGGGGGGGCTGCTCACGAGTTGGACGGGCGGCTCGGCCAATGAGGGCGGACCGGTGATCGCGGCGGGCGACGCCCGCGTCCATGCCGCAGCGCTGGAGATCCTGAACGGCTGAGGCGCAGCCGTCGTCACGCGAAGACGGGCTGCCCCGGCACGAAGGCGTCGAATGCTGCCCAGAACTGCTCGCGGATGGCGTCGCGCTCCATCAGGAGCTCGTGGCGGGCGCCGGGAATCACCAGATGCGCGCCCGTCTTCATGCGGAAGGCCAGCGTCTCGATCGCCCGCGACGAGACGATCCGGTCCTCACCCGCTGCCACCATCAGCGTGGGGACCTTCACCCGCTCGGGAAAATCCGGATCCATCACCTCCGCCATCGCGGTGCCGGCCGCCACCAGCCAGGCGATGGTCGGCGAGCCGAGCCCGAGTGCGGGCGCCTTGTCGACGATGAGGGCGTTGCGGGCGAACCGGACCGGGTCGGAGGTGAGTGGGTTATTCTTGAAGATCATCGTCCCGGCATGGGTCGCCCCGCCGCCGGGCACGAATGCGTCGCCGAAGCCGGTCAGCCCGAGGATCTCCGCCACGGCATACACATGCCGGCCCGGTGCCAGCCTGCGGTGGAGGGTGAGCATCGGCGCGCTGAGGACCTGCCGCTCGAACCAGGCGGGGCTTCGCTGCGCGTTGCGCAGGAGGATGTTGCCGCCCATGGAGTGGGCGAGCGCGTAGAAGGGCGCCGGAGAGTCCGGCAGCACGACCTTGGTCATGAAGGCCGCCAGATCCCGGTCGTAGTCCTCGAACGTATCGACATGCCCCTTGCGCGAATGCCTGAGCATGTGCTGCGAGCCGCCCTGCCCGCGCCAATCGAGTGCCGCCACCGCGAAACCGCGCTCCCGGAGTTCCGTGATCGTCTCGAAGTACTTTTCGATGAACTCGGCGCGCCCGGTGAACAGGCAGACCGTGCCGCGCGTCGGTGCGGTCGCCGCCCAGCGCGCCCAGCGTAGCCTCACGCCGTCGCTGGTGAGCACCTCGCCGGTCACGGCGCCCTCCGGCACGTGGTTCTCGGGAATGTCGACGAGGTCCATGCTGGCCGGGGTCTGCGGGTTCTGGCTGGCAATATGGCGCCTGCGGCGCGGCGTCCGTCCTTATAGCAGCGCTGCGGCAATACCCGAAAGCGCGAGGTTCAATGGCCCGTTCGATCATCGGGTTTCGCCGATCGGGTGCTAGACTTCGTCAGGCCGGACCTCGACGCCCGGCCACCTTACGGAGATTCCTGGATGACCCGACATATCGCCGTCCTTTCAGTCGCTCTCGCACTCACTTCGCTGCCCGCGCTCGCCGACAGCTGGACCCGGGAACAGGTCGAGGCCGCGCTTCCGAAGCTGGAGGCCTATATCGACGGCCTGATGGCTGAGGACGCGGTGCCGGGCCTGGCGGTTGCGATCGTCCATGCCGACGAGGTCGTGTAC
>JAEYRQ010000085.1 GCA_023435545.1 Pseudomonadota bacterium
GGTCGGTGTCTGCCGCGTCGCTGCGGGTCTCGGCATAGGCGCAGAATGCCACGGTGAAGGCGCGCATCTCGGCGGCGAGGTCCGGATAGGCGTCGGGCGGAAGGTGCCAGGCGTGCATCCACTCACCGACGACCTTCGACACCGCCTCCTCGCGGGAAAGATGCTTCACCTTCTCGGCGGTCGCCAGCATGTGGCGCATCAGTTCTGCGCGGGCGTGCGTGGCGCGGGCGTGCAGGGCGGCGGCGCGCATGGCGTCGATCGCGGCGCGGGCATCCTCCTGCAAATCCTCGACGAAATGCGGCATGGTCTGGTCCGTCCTGGGTGTCGGTCCGTTCAGGGAAGCTTCGCGAGTTCGGCGGTCATCCGCGTGAACAGCCCGGCCGCGTCGACCGAGCCGACCACATGGGCGTTCGGCGCCCGCTTCAGCCGGTTGTTCCAGTCTATCGTGGTGCGCCCGCGCAAGGGGCCGGCGCCGGTCTCGACCTCGACATGGCAGTCGCGGCCTGTGAACAGGTCCGGCCACAGCAGGAAAGCGACGGTGCAGGGATCGTGCATCGGATGGCCCGCGGTGCCGAGCCCGCCGGCACGCGGTCGGGTCATCATGCCGTGGACCGCTCGCCCCGTGGCCGTCTCCAGTCCTTCGATGGCCGCGAGATCGTTCTGACGGGGGACGGCGTCATGGGTGACGTGCAGCCCGAACATCACCAGCGGAATACCGGAGCCGAACACGATCTGCGCGGCATGCGGGTCGACATAGGTGTTGAATTCGGCGGCCGGCGTCATGTTGCCGAGGTTCTGGGCGCCGCCCATCAGCACGATCCGCGCGATTCGCCCGGCGATGTCGGGCGCGAGCCGCAGCGCCAGCGCCAGGTTGGTGAGCGGTCCGAGCGCGCAGATGGTCAAGCCATCGATCGAGCGGGCGAGCGCGATCAGCGCCTCGACGCCGTGGCCTGCATTCGCCGCGCGGGACGGAGGCGGCAGGTCCGCGCCGGCGAGGCCGTCCGGCCCGCAGACGAATTCGGCGGTCTCCAGGTCGAAGAGAAGCGGCCTGTCGGCGCCGGCATGGACGGGCACGTCCGGGCGGCCGGCGAGGTCGCAGATGCGCAGCGCGTTCGCCGTCGTGCGCTCAATCGGCACGTTGCCGGCAACCGTGGTGATCGCCTTCAGGTCCAGCCGGTCGGAGGCGGCGAGCGCCAGCAGGATCGCGACCGCGTCGTCCTGGCCGGGATCGGTGTCGATGAGGATCGGCAGCGCCATCAGTGCGGCTTGTCCCTGCCGGTCATGATCATGTGGCTGAGATCATCGGCGCTGAGATCATCGATCGTCCGGTCGATGATCTTGCGGCCGCTGCGCAGGATCGCGACCCGGGTCGCCACCGCCACCACGTCGCGCATGTTGTGGCTGATCAGGATGATGGTGTGGCCCTCGGCCTTCAGCCGGCCGATGAGATCCAGCACCTGCGCGGTCTCCTTGACGCCGAGTGCCGCCGTCGGCTCGTCCATGATGATCAGGTCGGAGTTCCAGAGCAGCGCGCGCGAAATCGCCACCGCCTGGCGCTGACCGCCGGAGAGGCCCTCCACAGGGCGCCGCATGTCGTCGATGCCGACGGCGAGGCGGGCGAGATAGCCTTTCGATTCGCGGGCCATGCGCGCCTTGTCGAGGATGCGGATGAAGGGCAGGCCGAGCGGGCGCGTCAATTCGGCGCCCATGAAGACGTTCTCGAAGATCGACAGGCGCGGGGCGAGCGCCAGGTCCTGGTAGATGGTGGCGACGCCCTTGGTCAGCGCGTCGTGCGGCGAGCGGAAGGCGACGCGCTCGCCCTTCAGCGCCATCTCGCCGCTGGTCGGCTCCTGCGCGCCGGAGACGATCTTGATCAGCGTCGACTTGCCGGCGCCGTTGTCGCCGCACAGCGCCAGAACGTCGCCGCGCCTGACCTCCAGGTCGACATCCTCCAGCGCGACGACCGCGCCGTAGCTCTTGCCGACGCCTTTCAGGGCGAGGATGGGGGTGTCGGGTGCCGTGCTGGCCATCATTCGGCTTGGCTCCAGTAAGGGACGGCGAAGCTTGCCGCCGCGATCAGGTCCGGAAACGGTCGGAGACAGGCCCTGACCCCTCCACTTCGTGATGGCCGGGCTTGACCCGGCCATCCACGTCTTTCGTGCGGCAGCGTCGCGCCTGGATGCCCGGGTCGAGCCCGGGCATGACGGGCGAGGGGGGGCGGTGAGGCCGCCCCGCTCCGCTTATCGAGGATCCCCTACTCCTTGAGGAAGTCGGCGACGTTGTTCTGGTCGACCAGCACCGCGTCGACGAACATGTAGGGGCCGGAGAACACCTCGGCCGGCGGCTGGTTCTTGACCACGACCCGGTCGATCACGTCGACGGCGGTGCGGCCCATGTCCTCGAAGGGGATCGAGACGCTCGCCATAAGCGTGCTCTCCGGATCGGCGATGCGGCGGTAGGTCTCCGGGCCGCCGTCGACCGAGACCAGCGGGATCTCGCCCTTCTTCACGCCGGCGTCGATCAGCAGATCGTCGATGATGTAGGCCTGGCCGTCGAAGGACGCCCAGATGCCGTCGATGTTGCCCTGGTTCTGCAGAAGCAGCGCCTGCATGCCGGAGCGCACGTCGTCGCGCCAGCTCTGGGTGCGGGCCATCGAGAACGAGCCGACCTGGTTCACCGCGGTGTTCTCCGACAGCACCGTGTCGAGGATCTTGCCGCGGATGCGAGAGGCGATGTTCATGTCGAAGCGGCAGGCGATCAGATTGCCGCGATAGCCCATCTCGCCGAGCAGGTAGAGGGCGGCGTCGGCGCCGATCTTGTACTCGTTCGACTGGATCTCGACGAGCGCATGCGGGCTGGAGCCGGACTGCACCGTGACGACCGGGATGCCGGCCTCCTTGGCGGCGAGGAACTGGGCGTCGGCCTCCACCGGCTTGCCCATCGCCAGGATGATCGCGTCGACGCCCTTTGCGATCAGCGCGTCGAACTGCTCGGCGTGCTTGGGCAGCGCACCTTCCGAGTTGAGCAGCGTCACCTCCCAGCCCTTCTCCTTCGCCGCTTCGGCTGCGGCATTGGCGACACGGGCATGGGTCTCGGAGGTGAACTGGAAGCCGATGATGCCGACCTCGAAGGCGTTGGCCCCGGCAATGGAGGCAAGGAGCATCGCGCTCCCCGCGAGCAGGCTTTTCAGGCGTGTCATGTGACTCTCTCCCTTGGTGCAGTCAGGCGGTTTTCCGGCGTCATACGCTGAACGCCACTTTCTTCAGCACGCTCGCCGAGAAGGCGACCGAGCCGATGATGATGAGGCCGAGGATGATGTCCTGCCAATAATAGGCGACGCCCATCAGGATCAGGCCGTTGCCGAGCACCTTGAGGACGAAGGCGGCGAAGACGGTGCCGAGCACGTTGGGGTGGCCCGGCTGGAACATGGTCATGCCGAGCAGCACGGCGGCGATGGCGTAGAGGAAGTAGTCGCCGGCCATGTTGGGCGCTGCCGACGACAGGTTGGCGGCCAGCAGCACCGCGGTGATCGCGGCGAAGACGCCAGACAGCAGCATGCCGAGCCGCTTCATGCGCG
>JAEYRQ010000225.1 GCA_023435545.1 Pseudomonadota bacterium
CAGCGACGGCGACCGCACGGACAAATCTGTCGGTCAGGATATTCGACACGAATGGCAGCCTGATCGACCGCGACTTCCACCTGGTCGTCCACTGCGGCTACTGAGGCTCACCCTCTACGGCCCGCCGTCAATAACCACCTCGCGCAGGAAGCGGCGGAACCATTCGTGGGCGTCCGCCGCGAAGGCCGGGTCGTATTTCGAGGGCGAGACGGCCAGCACGTCGGGACGGTCGAAGGCGTGGGTCGCGCCCTCGATCACCTCGACGGCCACCGGCATGCCGTCGGCGACGAGATGCGCGTAGGCGCGATCGCAGGGCACGGGATCGGCGGTCACATCGTTGGTTCCGTGGATCGCCCACGCCGGCAGCGGTTCGGCGAAGCCCTGCGAGGGCGCGAGCGCCGGAAAGCCGCAATAGGGATAGGCTAGGAACATGCCCTTCAGCCCGGCGAAGGTATTCTCGGGCCAGGCGGTCAGGTTCTGCGGTGTCTCGACGTCGGGCCGCATCGCCAACATGTCCATGATCGCCCAGCCGCCATGGCTCCAGCCCGCCAGCGCGATACGCTCGGGGTCGACGAAGGGGAGGTCCCGCGCCCAGGGGATCGTCACCGCAACGTCGCCGGCGCGCGCCGCCCCCCTCACCGCCAATCCGGGGCAGACCAGGCGATAAGCCTCGATCGAATCGATGCCGCGCGGCTTCAGGCTGTCGACGATGATCGCGACGACCCCCTCGCTGACGGCGATGTCGGCATAGATGCCCATCAGCGGCCGGCGTACTGAGCCGTCCCAAAGCCCCTCGCAGCCGTTGTACATCAGGATCGCCGGGAACGGCCCCTCGCCCTCCGGCTTGACGACCACGATATCGGGTTCGAGGAACTCGATCAGAGCTTCGGGCGTGTATTTCCGCGTCAGATCGCCGTTCAGGCTTAGCCAGACGAAGAGTGCTCCGCCCGCGGCGATGACGGCGACCACGCCGCCCGTCCAAAGGCCAATTCGCCGCCAGCGCATGTACGTGCCTGTCCCTAGAGGCTAGTGGCGGAAGTGGCGCATGCCGGTGAACACCATGGCAAGGCCTTTCTCGTCGGCCGCCGCGATCACATCCTCGTCGCGCACCGAGCCGCCGGGCTGGATCACTGCCGTCGCGCCGGCGGCGGCGGCGGCCAACAGCCCGTCCGCGAAGGGAAAGAAGGCGTCGGACGCGACCACCGAGCCCTCGGCGAGCGGCCTGGCGAGGCCCGCGGCTTCGGCGGCCTCGGCTGATTTCAGCCCAGCAATCCGGGCCGAATCGACGCGGCTCATCTGGCCGGCGCCGATCCCGGCGGTAGCCCCGTCCTTCGCGTAGACGATTGCGTTCGACTTGACGTGCTTGGCGACCCGCCAGGCAAACAGCAGGTCGGAGAGCTCGCGTTCGCTGGGCGCGCGCTTGGTCACCACCTTCAACTCGCCGAGCTCCAGCCGGCCATTGTCGCGCGATTGGACCAGCAGCCCGCCGGCGACCGAGCGGACGGTAAGGCCGGGCGCGGCGACATCGGGGAGCCCGCCGGTGACCAGCAACCGCAGGTTCTTCTTGGCTGCAACGATCTTGATCGCCTCGGCGCTGGCCTCCGGCGCGACGATCACCTCGGTGAAGATCTCGACGATCGTCCGCGCGGCATCCGCGTCGAGGGGGCGGTTGAGCGCGACGATGCCGCCGAAGGCCGAGACCGAATCGCAGCGCAGCGCCTTGGCGTAGGCTTCCGCAATCGAGCTCCCGAGCGCGACGCCGCAAGGATTCGCGTGCTTGATGATCGCCACGGCGGCGCTGACCGCCGGATCGAATTCAGCGACCAGCTCGAAGGCAGCGTCGGTGTCGTTGATGTTGTTGTAGGACAGCGCCTTGCCCTGGAGCTGCCGGGCGGTGGCGATGCCGGGCCGGTTGTCGGCCGACCGATAGAAGGCGGCCCGCTGGTGAGGGTTCTCGCCGTAGCGCAGCTCCTCGACGAGCGTCCCTGCGAAGCTGATCCAGGCGGGGGTAGGCTCGCCCATTTCACCCGCGAACCAGCGCGAGATCGCCGCGTCATAGGCAGCGGTGCGGGCGAAGGCCTTGGCGGCAAGCCGGCGGCGCGTATCTGTCCGCGTGCCCCCGGCGGCGATCTCCTCGATCACTGACGCATAGTCGGCCGGGTCGACGAGCACAGCGACCGAGGCGTGATTCTTGGCCGCGGCGCGGATCATCGCCGGTCCGCCGATGTCGATGTTCTCGACGCAGTCGTCGAAGGAGGCGCCCCGTGCCAGCGTGGCCTCGAAGGGGTAGAGATTGATCACCAGGAGCTCGATCGGCGGAATGCCGTGCGCCTCCAGCGCGGCCATGTGAGCGGGCTTGGCGCGATCGGCCAGGAGGCCGCCGTGCACGCCTGGATGCAGCGTCTTCACGCGCCCATCGAGCATCTCCGGAAAGCCGGTCACCGAGGCGACGTCGGTGACCGCGAACCCCGCATCCTTCAGCACCCGTGCGGTCCCGCCGGTGGACAGGATCTCGATCCCGTGTCCTGCCAGCTGTCGGGCGAATTCGATGATGCCGGTCTTGTCGGAGACGGAGACAAGGGCGCGGCGGACGGGCACGGGATCGGTCATCGAACGGCTTCCGGGGCTGTGAGGAGATCGCCCGCGCCGCTTAGCACGCCGTGGCGGTGCGGTCACCCGGCAAGGTCAGCCGGTGAGTTTCCTGCGCAGACGATCGGATGGCATCACTCCGGCGGCGATTCGTCCGGGGCCTCGCCCCCCGCCTCCAGAGGCAACTCCTCTTCGCCATAGTGGCTGGCGCGGCGCGGGCGGGACGGACGCTCGATTCGCCTGAGCCGCCAGTTGACGCGCGGGGCGTGACGGCAGCGGCCGTGGATGACGATCTGCTCGCTGCGACGCGGGCCCTCGACGCCTCCCAGATAGACGCTCTCCTCGATGCTGATCTCGGCACCGCCGGCGAAGAACTCCCAGGCCGACCCGCCGGGCAGTGCCAGCACCACGTGGGTGCCGTCCCGGGTGCGGCTGGCGCGGACCTGCGGATGCAGGTGGAAGCGCACCGCGTAGGTGGGATTGGCGCTGGACCGTCCGCCGATCGTCGAGAAGATGTCCTCGCCGTCGATGCGGTCGCCATCCGGGCTGATTGCCAGGCGCCGCTCGTGCTGGATGCCGAAATCGCCACGATAGCCGTCGTGGCTCGCCGAGACCGCAATGATGTCGTCGTCGCGCCGCTCCACCGGCACGTGCCGCGGACCGGCGAGCACGATCGGGCCGAGCCGGCTGACGATGAGCGAGCCGGCGGCGAAGCGGCAGGAGGAGGTGTCGTCCAGCGTCGCCGTCGAATGCGCAGCAGTGGAGCGGGAGACCGCGCGCCATTGTTGGCTGCCATAGGGTGGCACGCCGCAGTTGACGATGATGCGCTCCAGGCCCGCCGACATCTCGAAGGAAAGGCAGCCGGCGTGGGCGTCACGGCTGAGCTTGGGCGGCGGCGGGGCGCCGGTGTCGATCAACACCAGTACGTCGTCCGCCTCCAGCCGCTGGTAGCCCGAGTGCGGGGCTCCGGAAAGCGGCCTGCCCCGCACGTCGTCATAGGCCAGAAGCGTTGCCATCACGTCCGGATAGGTCGGCCCCATGCCGTTGAAGTGGGCGAGCGTCCCGTCGCCGTGCCGAAAGAAGCGCAGCATTGGCATCATCCGGTCGATTGCCAGGGTCAGGGCGGACGGCGGGGCGAGGTCGCGCGCGGCGAATGTCTGGCGTAGCGGCAGGAGGTCGAGCAGCAGCTCGATCAGGACATGCGGGTTGCGGCTGATGTGCCCGCCGTCGGGGAGGATCTGGCGGACGAGTTCGTCCTCGAGCCAGCGCGAGGCCTGGCGCTGCAGGCGCTGGCGGTTGTGCATGCACAGGCCGGCATAGGTCAGCGCGATCGCCGCGACAAGCTGCGGTGCGCCGTCCGGCGCCTCGCTGCCGGCGCGGCCGAGATAGCGCGTTTGCCGCGAGATCGAGCGCATGAACCGGCGGTAGAACCCGTGGTCGGCACCTTTCAGCACCAGCGGCGAATGGCTGAACCAGGAGATCAGCCTCCGCGCCGTCACGGCAGGATCCCACACGACGGGATCAAAGCTCCCGTAGAGCGAGATCCAGTCGGAGATCAGCGCACGGGCCTGAATCCGTGCCAGTTCGGTATCGGCGGCGCGCAAATCCCTGAGCCAGCCGAAACCGTGCAGCGCCCGGTGCCATTCCGCTGTCGGCGGCTTCAGGCCGAAGGGCGATTCGCCCGATGTCTCGGCGACCGAGCCACCCAGAGAGAACCGGCCGTGATAGATGTCGGCGGCCATCGTCGGGTCGGCGGTCCGCAGATCCTGCGGGGCAACGAGCAGCCTGTCCGGCGCCCCACCCGAAAGGCGCCAGCGATACAGCGGGCTGGAATAGGCAGCGGTGGCGAGCGCGCGCAGCTGATGCGCGGTCAGGATTGCCCCGATCCGCAGACGGTCGCCAAATGCTATGCCGGCCATTGGCGTAGCAGGTCCTCCTCGCAGCATCCGCCCCGTCGCCTCGCCAATGGCAGGGGGCGCCAATTCGGCAAAATAACGTTAAATGTTTAATACTTGTAACTGCGTCGCCGCGCCGGTCAGTCCTGCCGCACGAGCCGCGCCGCGTAGAAGCCGTCGAGCCCACCCGGAAAACCTTCGCCGCCCGGCCCGCAGGGCAGCGTCCTGAGGTCGCCCGCAGGCGTCAGGAAACCGTCGATACCGTCGATCTCTCCCGGCCGAATAGGCTGTCGTGCAACCGGCGCATCGCGCGCGAGCAGCGCGGCGATCTGCGCCTCGCCTTCTTCCGGCTCCAGCGAGCACGTCGCGTAGACGAGCACGCCGCCCGGCTTGAGGAGGCCGATGGCCTGATCGAGAAGCCTTGCCTGCAGCTCGGCGAGGCGGGCGATCTCGCTCTCGCGCCGCGTCCAGGCGATGTCGGGATGACGCCTGAGCGTCCCGGTCGCCGAGCACGGCGCATCGAGCAGAACCGCGTCGAATCGCTCGTCGGACTGCCAGGCGGTGGCGTCGGCCGCGATCGTCTCCGCCTCCAGCTTGAGCCGGTGCAGATTTGCTTTCAGGCGCTCCAGGCGGCTGGAGGAACGGTCGACGGCAATGACGGAGGCACCGGCGGCGGCGAGCTGGGCGGTCTTGCCGCCCGGCGCCGCGCAGAGATCGACGACCCGCAGTCCACGGACGTCGCCGAGGAGCCGGGCAGGCAATGCTGCGGCGGCGTCCTGTACCCACCACGCCCCGTCCGCAAAGCCAGCGATTGCGGCGACCTCCCCGGCACGATCGAGGCGCACCGTGCCGGTCGGCAGCAGCCGGCCGCCGAGCCGCTCCGCCCAGGCCTCTGCATCCGCACGCACCGTGAGGTCGAGCGGCGGCTCCTCGAGATGCGCGGCGGCGATGGCACGCGATTTCTCCGCGCCATAGGCCACCTGCCAGCGCCGGGCCAGCCAGGCGGGCGTGTTCAGCGCGACCGGGTCCTGGGCCGACAGGATGTCCTCGCGGGCGGCGGCCAGGCGGCGCAGCACGGCATTGACGAGACCCTTGAAGTGGCGGGCCGAGCGATCCTCGGCGGCGAGCGTCACGGCCGTGTCCACGGCGGCGTGGGCGGCGGTGTCGAGGAACAGGATCTGGAAGGCCGCCACCTCGAGGATCGCGCCGGTGCGCCCGGCCGATTTCGGCAGCGGCCGGTCAAGGAACCGCGCGAGCGCGTCCAGCACCTGCCCGCGCCGGCGGAAGGTGCCGGTGACCAGCGCCTTGACGAAGCCCCGGTCACGCGCCTCGAGGCGCCCGAGAGCCTGGTGGCCGTGCTCGGCGTCGATTGCCGCATCGAGCGCATGGCCGCCGCCGAGCGTCTCGGCGACGATGTCGACTGCGATTCGGCGCGCGGCAACGCCCGCCGGCTCGCCCTTGCTGCGGCGACGCTGTGTGCGATGGGAAGCGGTGTGCGCCACGCTGCCCGGTCAGCCCCAGGGGC
>JAEYRQ010000261.1 GCA_023435545.1 Pseudomonadota bacterium
CCTGACGGCACCGCCTCGGTCATTCTCGAAGTGGCCGTCAGGCCACGAATAAGGTGGCCGGCCGGAGGCGGGTCATACGAGGAGGCCACTCTAACCGCACTCCGACCGGCCTAACCCCACGGACCCAGGAGATGCGGCGGACCTGAGCACTCCGTAGGGTATCGGTCGCTGTCCTTCGGCCTCCGCCTATTGGCTCGCCCCGCCAACGGACAGTCTGTGTTCGGCTCGGAGCCTAGCCCCAAACCGCAAAGAATCAATCGAAATTTCTGAAATTGCTGGTCAAAGAGCCGTTAAGGTAAAGAACCGCGTCTGCCGCGGCTCGTTCGGCCTGCACATACGGCCTGGTTCAGGCCGCGTCGGCCACGACCCGATTGCGGCCGTTGCGCTTGGCCGCATAGAGCGCCAGATCGGCCCGTTTTAGGATAGCGTCGGGCGATTCCCCCGGGTGATCTAGCACGCCTACGCCGACACTGACGGTGATATCGAGCGTGAGACGCCCATCGAGCGCCACGAATGGCTCCTCGCAGACGCCACGGCGGATCCTTTCGCCCACCTTCACTGCCAGAGCCATATCGGTCTCCGGCATGACGACGACGAACTCTTCCCCGCCGAGGCGGCAGACGAGGTCGATGCCGCGCACGGAGCGGCGGACACGGCGCGCGAACTCCCGCAGCACCTCGTCACCGGCGTCATGTCCATGCGTATCGTTCACCGACTTGAAAAAATCGATGTCGAGGACGAGCACGGACAGCGCCCTTCCACGGTCGCTGGCCTGGTCGACCAGCGACTGGAGATGCGTCTCCATGTAGCGCCGGTTGTGCAAACCTGTCAGAGGATCGGTGAAGGCCATGGTCACCGAGAGTTGGACATTGTCGCGGAGCTTCTCGGTGTATCGCTTGCGCCGCACCTGCGTCGCGACCCGCGCCAGCATTTCGTTCCGGTCGATCGGCCTGGATACGTAGTCGCTGACGCCGATTTCCAATCCGCGGAGCACCCGCGCCGTATCTTCGGGATCGGCGATCAGAAGCACTGGCAGATTGCGGGTACGTTCCAGCGACCTGATCTGTGAGCACAGCCGCAGCGCGTCGAAATCGGCAAGGCCGAGGCTCACCACCACCACGTCGTAGCTGTCGTCGGCCAGACGGAACAGTGCCTCCTGCGGTCGATGCTCGACGTCTACACGATGGTTTCGCCGCAGATGCTCACCGACCCGTTCCGCCGCACCGGCACGGTCGTCGACAATGAGGATGCGTCCGTTGTCGCCGCTCACCCTGACCGCCGCAGCCAACGGATCGTCGAGCCCCATGTGTCGACCCGTGGCCGCGCGCAGGCGCAATTCGTCCGTCATCAGCTTCAGCCGCGACAAACTGCGCACCCGCGCCATCAGCGCGAGATCGTTGACCGGTTTGGTCAGGAAATCATCCGCCCCGGCCTCGAGTCCCCTCACCCTGTCGCTCGGCTGGTCGAGGGCCGTCACCATAACCACCGGAATATGGTGGGTGGCAGGATCGGCCTTGAGTCGCCGGCAGACCTCGAAGCCGTCTATGCCGGGCATCATCACGTCGAGAAGGATGACGTCGCACTGCCCCTTCTCGGCAATCTCCAGCGCGTCCGGGCCGTTGAAGGCGGACACGACTTCGAAATACTCCGCCGTGAGCCGGGCATCGAGCAGCTTCACGTTGGCGGGGATGTCGTCGACGACCAGGACGCGGGCGGTCATCTCTCGCTCCCGGCCCCGTCCCCCACGTAGCGGCGGACCGTCTCCATGAACCTGGCGACCGAGATGGGCTTGGAGATATAGGCCTCGCAGCCGCCCTTGCGGATGCGCTCCTCGTCCCCCTTCATGGCAAAAGCTGTCACCGCGATGACGGGAATCGCGTGAAGTTCCTCGTCCTCCTTGATCCAGCGCGTCACGTCGAGGCCGGAGACCTCGGGCAGCTGAATGTCCATCAGGATGAGGTCGGGACGGTGGCGCCGGGCCAGTTCGATCGCCTCGGTTCCGCTACGGGTCTGTATCGTGTCGTAGCCGTGCGCCCGCAGCAGATCGTTGAAGAGCTTCATGTTGAGCTCGTTGTCCTCGACGATCAGGATTTTCTTCGGCACACTTCCCGCCCATGCTGTCGAGGTGACCTGCGATCCGGCTCTTGCGGATCACGGCCACCCATAGTCGAGAAACCTTACGTAAAAGCAAATCCAACTCTCTCCCCATGCTCGACGACCGTACCCGCGATGCCGCGGAGGCCCTTGCCCTCCAGGCACTTTCCTTCCTTGCCCGCGATCCGCAGCGCATCGGCGGGTTCCTCGCATCCTCCGGCCTCGAAGCCGACCAGCTCCGGCTGGCCGCACAGGAGTCGGGATTCTTCGCCGCCATCCTGGGGCACCTGATGTCGGACGAGCCGATGCTGCTCATGTTCTCCGAGGACGCCGGTGTCGATCCTCAGGCGATTTCCGCCGCGCACCGGATGCTCAACGGACCGGCCTACGAACCGTGAGGCACGCGGTATCCGGGCTGCGCGTGGGGGTGGATCTCGGCGGCACCAAGATCGCCGCGATCGCGCTCGCTGCGGACGGAGCGGTCGTCGGCCAGACGCGCCTGTCCGCGCCGCGCGACGACTACCGCGCGACCATCGGTGCCCTCGTCGATTGCATCGCCGAGGTCGAGCGGCAGGCTGGCGGCCGCGGCACAGTCGGCGTCGGCATGCCCGGCTCGATCTCGCCGGTCACCGGCAGGGTGCAGAATTCCAACTCGGTCTGGCTCAACGACACTCCCTTCGCCGAGGACGTTCAGGCAGCGCTTGCACGGCCGGCGCGATTCGCCAACGACGCCGACTGCTTCGCCCTGTCGGAAGCCACGGACGGGGCCGGCGCGGGCGCCGCCAGCGTCTTCGGCGCGATCCTGGGCACCGGCTGTGGTGGAGGAATCGTCGTTGGGGGGCGGTTGCTGGCAGGTCCGAACAGGTCGGCCGGCGAATGGGGGCATTCTCCCCTCCCCTGGCAATATCCCGAGGAGTTTCCCGGTCCGACCTGCTGGTGCGGCCGTCGCGGCTGCCTCGAGACCTGGATCTCCGGCACCGGCCTGCAGATGGACCATGCCGCCCGCACGGCTCAGGTGCTGACGGCACAGGAGATCCTGGCCCGCGCAGCGACCGATGCCACTGCCCAGGAGACCCTGGAGAGACACCTCTCGCGGCTGGCGCGCGCGCTCGCCATGATCGTCAACACGATCGACCCGGAGGTCATCGTGCTCGGTGGCGGGCTCTCGCAGATGCCTCATCTCTACGAGCGCCTGCCCGGTGCGATCCGCCCGCGCGTCTTCGCCGCCGCACCGGTGGTGACGGTCCGGCCGCCGTTGCATGGCGATGCGAGCGGGGTGCGTGGCGCCGCGCGGCTATGGAGTCTGGACGAGACCGGCTGAGCGCATAACAGTCCGGCGCTGATCATGTATGATCGGGCACATCCGGCCGTCGCGCCAGTCGGCCGGCGCCAACTGTTCCTCGCCGATGCGGCCCGCACATGACCGACGCCTCCGGGTTCTGTCGCGATTGCCTGAAGCCGGTGCCGCCGGCCGCACAGCGTTGTCCGTCCTGCCGGGGTCCGCGGCTGGCGAGGCATGCCGAGCTGGACAGCCTCGCGATCGCCCATGTCGACTGTGACGCTTTCTATGCCGCAATCGAGAAGCGGGACGACCCCTCGCTTGTCGACCGTCCGGTGATCGTCGGCGGCGGCCGGCGCGGCGTCGTCTCGACCGCCTGTTATCTCGCGCGTGTCTCCGGCGTGCGCTCGGCGATGCCGATGTTCAAGGCGCTGAAGCTCTGTCCCGACGCGGCCGTCATCCGTCCGAACATGGAGAAGTACGTCGCCGTCGGCCGGCAGGTGCGGGCGATGATGCTCGATCTGACCCCCCTTGTGGAGCCGCTGTCGATCGACGAGGCGTTCCTGGATCTGACGGGGACCGAACGCACCCATCGGGCCCCGCCCGCCCTCACTCTGGCCCGCTTCGCGCGGCGGGTCGAAGATGAGGTCTGCATCTCCGTCTCGATCGGGCTGAGCCACAACAAGTTCCTCGCCAAGGTCGCATCCGACCTCGACAAGCCGCGCGGATTCTCCGTGATCGGCCGGGCCGAGACGCTGGACTTCCTTGCGGGCAAGCCCGTCGGCCTCATCTTCGGTATCGGCGCGGCGATGCAGCAGCGGCTGGCGAGGGACGGAATCCGCACGATCGGCGATCTGCAGCGCCGCGAGTCCGCGGAACTCGCCCGCATCTACGGCAACCAGGGCCTCCGTCTGGCAAGGTTGGCACGCGGCGAGGACAACCGCCGTGTATCGCCCGAGCGGGAGACCAAGAGCGTCAGCTCGGAGACCACCTTCGAGCACGACATCTCGGATGCCGAGGAACTGACGCGGATACTCTGGAGGCTCACCGAGAGCGTCTCCCGCCGCCTCAAGAAGGCGGAACTCACGGGC
>JAEYRQ010000502.1 GCA_023435545.1 Pseudomonadota bacterium
CCGGCCGCGATGGTTAGCCCTGCACATGTTCAGCGGTCTAGCAGCTTCAGCTTAATGCTCCGATAACCGTATGAATGTGGCAGGAGAGCGGAAGCCACTTTAGTCCCGGTGATAGGGATGGCCGCCCAGAATGGTGACGGCGCGATAGAGCTGCTCGGCGATCAGCGCGCGCACGAGCTGGTGCGGCCATGTCATCGGGCCGAGCGACAGCACCAGGTCGGCCCCCTGTCGGAGCGAAACGTCGTGTCCGTCGGCGCCGCCGATCAGGAACGCCGCCACCGGTGCGCCGTCGTCCCGCCAGCCGGCGATCCGATCGGCCAGCTCCCGGCTCGCGAGCGCCCTGCCACGCTCGTCGAGAACGATCCGCCGCGCCCCCGCTGGCACGCGGGCGAGCAGGCTTCGCCCTTCGGCGGCCGCGTCCCGCCCCTCGGCCACTTCTCCGACCTCGAACCCGGTCAAGCCGAGTGTGCACCCCGCCGCGGCGGCGCGGCCAAGATAGCGGGAGACCAGCTCCCGCTCCGGGGCGCCCGCCTTCAGCCGTCCGACAGCGAGAATCTCGACACGCATGCGGACAGGCGCAGGCAGAGCCTACGTCAGATCGCCAGCCGCTCGCGCGGCGCGTCCGAGGACCACATCTTCTCCAGATTGTAGAAGACACGGACCTCCGGCCTGAACAAATGGACGATCACGTCGCCGGCATCGATCAGCACCCAGTCGCAGGTCTGCATTCCCTCCACGGAGGCACGGCCGTAGCCGGCATCCTTGAGGCTGCGCAGCACACGATCAGCGATGGCGCCCACCTGCCGGTCAGAGCGGCCGGAGGCGACGATCATCGTGTCGGCGATCGTGGATTTTCCAGCGAGGTCGATAGTGACCACATCCTCGGCCTTGCCGTCCTCCAGCGCGGCGAGGATCGTTTCGAGCAGACCGTCCGACGATTGCTCCGGCCGGACAGCCGCAATGGGAGGCGCGCCGCGAGCGACGCCCTCAGCGGACTTCGATGGTGTCAGTGGGTCTTCCTCTCGTCATACCATCCAAGGTTGTCAGCGCTCGCAATCACCAGATGCGCGACCGCGACACCCATAAGATAGTGCACGGACCGTGAACTTTTCAATAATTCCGTGCCAGGGGCTATCCGGACGTTGGCCGGCGGCCGGTCGCGCGGATCTGGGTCGATGATAGCGGCGAGCGCCGTCCGTGCAGCAGTACCCAGGCGGGGGGTCCGAGATCGGCGAGCCGCCCCGCATCCGCCTCGTCAATTCGGCGGCCGGCCATCCAGCGCGCCGCCGGGCTGGCGACAGCGGCAAGGCCGTAGCCTGGCCGGTCGATCACCGCGATCGGTACAGTCTCGGCGATCTCGCGCCAGGCATGCCAGCGGTGGAAGGTCGCGAGGTTGTCGGCCCCCATCAGCCAGACGAATCGCGCGGTTGGACAGCGGCGAACCAGGTACCGCAGCGTATCGCGCGTTCGGGACTTGCCGATATCGGCCTCGACCGCCGTCACCCGGATGCGCGGATGCGCCGCAATCCTCGCCGCTTCGGCCAGCCGCGCGCTCAGCGGCTCCAGCGCGCCCGGGTCCTTCAGCGGATTGCCCGGCGTCACCAGCCACCACACCCAGTCGAGCCGCAGCCGTTCGAGGGCGATGTCGCTGACCAGCCGGTGACCGGCATGTGGCGGGTTGAACGAGCCGCCGAACAGCCCGATCCGCTGTCCGGCGCCGAAGGCCGGCAGGCGCGGCCAGCGGGTCGTGCCACCCAAGTCAAACGGCTCCGCTCACGGGCGTGTCTGCCCGGTACCGCGCACACGGTACTTGAAGCTGGTCAGTTGTTCGACGCCGACCGGGCCGCGTGCATGCATCCGGCCGGTCGCGATGCCGATCTCCGCGCCCATGCCGAACTCGCCGCCGTCAGCGAACTGGGTCGAGGCGTTGTGCAAGAGGATCGCCGAATCCACCAGCGCGAAGAACCGGTCGGCCGCGTCCTGGTTGTCGGTGAGGATCGCCTCGGTGTGGCTGGAGCCGTACCCCTCGATGTGCTCGACCGCGGCGTCGAGACCGTCGACGACCTTGACCGCGATGATCGCGTCGAGGAACTCCTTGCCGTAGTCGGCGTCGCTCGCGGGCTTCACCCGTGCATCGGCCGCCTGCGTCGCGGCGTCGCCGCGCACCTCGCAGCCCGCCTCGATCAGCGCTGCGCCGCTCGGCTGATGATGTGTCCCGGCCAGCGAGCGGTCGCCCAGCAGCGTCTCGGCCGCACCGCAGATGCCCGTGCGGCGCATCTTGGCGTTGACGACGATGCGCTTGACAATCTCCAGGTCCGCCGGCGCGTGGACATAGACATGGCAGATGCCCTCCAGATGCGCAAACACCGGCACCCGCGCTTCCGCCTGTACCCGCTCGACCAGGCTTCTGCCGCCGCGCGGCACGATCACGTCGATCGCCCCGCCGAGCCCAGCGAGCATCTCGCCGACGGCGGCGCGGTCGGTGGTGGGGACGATCTGGATCGCATCGGCCGGCAGGCCCGCCGCCTCAAGCCCCTCGGCGAGGCAGGCATGAATCGCCCGCGAGGAGTTGGCGCTCTCCGAGCCGGGTCTCAGGATCACCGCGTTACCGGCCTTCAGGCACAGCGCGCCGGCGTCCGCCGTAACGTTCGGCCGGCTCTCGAAGATCACCCCGATGACGCCGAGTGGCGTGCGCACCCGCTCGATGTGGAGCCCGTTTGGCCGGTCCCACTCCGCGATCACCGAACCGACCGGGTCGGCCAGCGCCGCGATCTCCTCCACCCCCTTCGCCATCGCCTCGATGCGGGACGGATCGAGCTTCAGCCGGTCGAGGAAGGAGCCGGCGGTGCCGCGCGCCTCGGCCGCCTGCATGTCGCGCGCATTGGCCGAGAGAATGGCCGGGACGTTGCGCCGGATCGCAACGGCCATCGC
>JAEYRQ010000292.1 GCA_023435545.1 Pseudomonadota bacterium
CGCCAGACGTCCGCCGCGCCCGCCTCCCTGTCCAAGGATTGTTGCAGCGGCCGAGCGCCTTGGGCGCCGGCACGCAGGGAATGCACGACATGAAACCCAACTGGCTCAATATCTGGACTGGCGGCTCGGCCGTCATCCTCGTCGGATCCGAGGTTTTGGTGGTCTTTGCCGCTACCGCCTGGGCGGCCTCCGGCCTGCTCGGGCTCGGTGCCGTCGCCGACATGGTGCTGATGGCGATTGCGGTGATCGGCACGATACTCGTCAGCGCGGTCTTCGCCCGCAGCGTCTTCGAGCTCGAGCCGGCGTTCGGGAGCGCGAGGGAGGTATCCGGCGGCGCGCCCTCGCTGGCGGCAGACGGGGAGGTCGCGCTGTGAACGTCATCATCGGACTGGTGCTGCTGGTCGGCTCGATCTGGCTGCTGCAGCGGGTGCGACCTCGCGAGGGTCATCCCGGCGCGGCGTTCCTGCGCAGCGACGCGGTCGCGACCGCATTCGCGTTGGGCTTCACCACATCGCTCGTGTTCGGGGCGGCGCTCACCGTGCTCGGAGCCGTGCAGCTCTGGAATGGCGGTATCGCCCTGTGGGCTGCAGGCTGACGGGCCGGCGCCGCTTCCCGCCGATTTCCTGAATCGGCGATCTGTCCTAGCCTCCCTCGGAACGGCCCACTGCAACGGGCTGCCGAGGGAGGACGACAATGACTGAGGGAGCCCGGCCGACCGGCCGCGACGATCTCGACCGCGCCCGCAAGACACTCTACGTCTCGGTGATATCCGACGTGCTCGACGGTCTCGGGGTCCGGGATCGGGCGCTGCCTGCCCGCATCCGCCCGCTCGACGAGGAGGCGGTGCTGGTCGGCTATGCACGAACCGGCCTTTACCGCGACGTCTACCATGTGGCCGAGGGCGAGAACCCCTACGAGCTCGAGATCGCGCTGATCGACGACCTGAAGCCCGACGAGGTGCCGGTGCTCGCCTGCGGGACGAGCGGGCGCATCGCGCCGTGGGGCGAACTGCTCACCACCGCCGCGCGCGCCCGCGGGTCGGCGGGCTGCGTCACCGACGGCTGCGTGCGCGACGTCCGGGCAATCCGGCGGATGGGATTCCCGGTATTTCACGGTGGCATCGCCCCGCTCGATTCCAAGGGCAGGGGTGTCGTTACCGCCATCGACGTACCGGTCGAGGTGGCGGGCGTGCCGGTCGTGTCCGGTGACCTGGTATTCGGTGATGCCGACGGCGTTGTCGTCATCCCGCACGACCTGATCGGCAAGGTGCTGGCAGCGGCATACGAGAAGGTCGCCGGCGAGGATCACACCCGCGCCGAACTCGAGCAGGGCCGGCTGCTGCGCGAGGTGTTCGAGAAGTACGGCATCCTTTGAGCGCCCGCGACGCAGCCGGGGTGGTGTGAGGGACAGCGAACGAAGGGCAGCCCTCGCTACCGCCCGCCGCCGTCCTTGCCGCGGCCGAGGAACTGGGCGGCGGCGAGCAGGACCGACGACACGACGATCATGATCGTCGAGATCGCCGCGATGGTCGGGTCGATCTGATCGCGCAGCGCGTTGAACATGTTCCGGGTCAGCGTCGCGTTCTCGGCGCCGGAGACGAACAGCGCTATGATCACCTCGTCGAAGGAGGTGAGGAACGACAGCAGCGCCGAGGTGATCACGGCGAAGCGGATCTGCGGCAGGGTGACCAGCAGGAAGGCGGCGAGCCGGCTCGCGCCGAGACTGCGGGCGACGCGCTCCTGGTTCATGTCGTAGCTCTTCAGCGCCGCCGACACGATGATCACCACCAGCGGCACCGCCAGGATCGAGTGCGCCAGCACCAGGCCGGTCAGCGTGTTGACGAGGCCGAGCTTGACATAGGCGTAGAACACCCCGATCGCGACCAGGATCACCGGCACCACCATCGGCGTCATCAGCAGCAGGAAGGTGAGGCCGACATAGCGAAGCCGCGAGACGTGCAGCCCGTAGGCGGCCGCCGTCCCCAGCGGTGTCGCGACCAGCATGGTCAGGAAGCCTGCCTTGAACGATGTTCCGGTTGCCCGCATCCACTCGAAGGAGTTGAAATAGCTCTCGTACCAGCGCAGCGACCACGTCTCCGGCGGGAATTCGAGATACTGCGAATCCGAGAACGACATCGGGATGACGATCAGCGTCGGTGCGACCAGGAACGCCATCACAAGCACGGCGAGCACGTAGAGCCACAGCCGGCGGGCGTGGGTGATCTGCGTTTCGGAGGCGGGTTCGGACAGCCACGCCATCAACCGTGTCCCCCGCCGAGCACCCGGTCGAGGCGGACGACCTTCGAGGCGCCCCACAGGATCGCGAAGGTGAGCACCAGCAGCACCACGCCCAGCGCGCTTGCCGCGCCCCAGTTGTAGAACAGCTCGATGTTGTTGGCGATCTGCATGGACACCAGCACGACCCGCCCGCCGCCCAGCACCGCCGGCGTGACATAGAAGCCGAGGCAAAGCACGAATACGATCAGTGCCCCCGCCGCCACCCCCGGCAGCGACAGCGGCAGGAACACCCGGAAGAAGGCCTGGGTCGGCGTCGCCCCCAGATTGGCCGCGGCCTTGACGTAGTCGCGGCCGATCGCGCGCATCGCGCCGTAGACCGGCAGCACGAGGAAGGGGAGCATGATGTGGACCATGCCGATCAGCGTGCCGGTCATGTTGTGGACGAGCTGGAGCGGTTCGTCCCAAAGGCCGAGGCTCATTCCCCACTCGTTGACCAGGCCGCGGCGCTGCAGCAGCACCAGCCACGCATAGGTGCGCACCAGGAGCGACGTCCAGAACGGCAAGAGCACCGTGATCATGCAGATGTTGGCCCAACGGCCGGGAAGCTGCGCCATGAAGTAGGCCAGCGGATAGCCGATCAGGATGCAGATGGCGGTCGTGATCAGGCTCACCTCGAAGGTGAGGCGGAAGATCCGGGCATAGGCCTTCGAGTCGATCATCCGCTGGTAGTTCTCCAGCGAAAGGCTGCCGTCGGCGCCGATGAAGGACAGCCAGAACAGCCAGCCGACCGGCAGCACCATGATGATCAGCACGAGCAGCACGGCCGGCGAACTGAGCCCGAACAGCACCAGCCGCTCGCGTGCGGCATCCGAGGCGAGTTCGCCGGCATGCGGGGCTGCGGCGGCGGTCACGCGGCAGCCTCCTCGTCCGGCACCAGCACCGTGTCCCGCGCCTCCAGACCCAGCGTCACGGGAGCGCCCTTGTCCGGCACCGCCGCCACCGCGTCGCCGCGGGTCATGCCCCGCACGGCGACCTGCGTGCCGTCGGCCAGCGCCGCGTAGAGCAGGAAGGTCTCCCCCTGATAGACGATGTCGGCGACGGTCGCGGCAAGAGTGTTCATCCCGTGCGGTGCCGTCCCGTCGACAAGGTGCACCCGCTCGGGACGGACCATCAGAAGCTGGTCCCCATCGGCAACCGGTCCGTCCATCGCCAGGGCTGTGCCGTTCAGTCGCGCCACGCCGCCTGCGACCGTCACCGGCAGGAAGGTGGATTCGCCGATGAAGTCGGCGACGAAGCGGTTGGCCGGGCGCTCGTAGATCGCCTTCGGGGCGTCGAGCTGCATCACCCGGCCGTGGTTGATGACGGCGATCCGATCCGACATGGTCAGCGCCTCGCGCTGGTCGTGAGTGACGTAGACGGTCGTCATGCCGAGCTGGTCGTGCAGCCGCCTGAGCTCGATTTGCATGTGCTCGCGCAGCTTCTTGTCGAGCGCCGACAGCGGCTCGTCCATCAGCAGGATGCGCGGCTCGAAGACGATGGCCCTGGCGAGCGCCACGCGCTGGCGCTGGCCGCCGGAAAGCTGGTCGATGCCGCGGTCGCCGTAGCCGGCGAGCCGGACGGTGTGGCGCGCGCGCGCGCCCCGCGCCCCCCGCTCCG
>JAEYRQ010000387.1 GCA_023435545.1 Pseudomonadota bacterium
GTACAGCATCTGCATGATGGACAGGCAGGTGTCGAGGCCGATGAAGTCGGCGAGCTCGAGCGGCCCCATCGGGTGGCGGGCGCCGAGCCGCATGGCGGTGTCGATCGCCTCCACCGTGCCGACGCCCTCGTAGAGCGTGTAGATCGCCTCGTTGATCATCGGCAGCAGGATTCGGTTGACCATGAAGGCCGGGAAGTCCTCCGACACCGCGATGGTCTTGCCGAGCCGGTCGACGAAGACGCGGGCCGTCTCGAAGGTGGTGTCCTCGGTGGCAATGCCGCGCACCAGCTCGACCAGTTCCATCACGGGAACCGGGTTCATGAAGTGGATGCCGATGAACCGCTCCGGACGGTCGGTCGAGGCGGCCAGCCGGGTAATGGAAATCGAGGAGGTGTTGGTGGAGAGGATCGCCTCGGGCTTGAGCTGAGGGCACAGCTCGCGGAGGATCTTGCGCTTGACCTCCTCGTTCTCGACGGCGGACTCGATCACCAGGTCGACATCGCCTAGATCGGCCATCGTCGGCGCGGCGCTGATCAGCGACAGGGCCTTCTGCCGCGTCTCCTCGGTGATGCGCCCGGAGGCGACCTGGCGCGCCATGTTGCCGTTGATCGTGGCGAGGCCGGATTCGATCCGCTCCACGCTGATGTCGTACAGCTTGACCTCGAACCCGGCCGCCGCGCAGACATGCGCGATGCCGTTGCCCATCTGGCCGGCACCGATGATGCCGACCTTGCGGATGGTGCCCTCGCCGGTGTCGTCGGTCACGCTGACGTCTCTCCTGATATCACCTGGGACGGGCTAACACGGCGGCGCGCCGCCGTGAAGCCAAATCGCCGCTACTTGCCGGACTTCGCCAGCTCCTGCTCCAGTTCGGGGAGCACCTGGAACAGATCGCCGACCAGGCCGTAGTCGGCAACCTGGAAGATCGGCGCCTCCTCGTCCTTGTTGATGGCGACGATCACCTTGGAGTCCTTCATGCCGGCCAGATGCTGGATCGCGCCGGAGATGCCGACCGCGATGTAGAGCTCGGGCGCGACCACCTTGCCGGTCTGGCCCACCTGATAATCGTTCGACATGTAGCCGGCGTCGACCGCGGCACGGCTCGCGCCGATCGCCGCGCCCAGCCTGTCTGCGACCGGCATCAGGTAGGTCTCGAAGTTCTCGTGGCTGCCCATGCCGCGCCCGCCGGAGACGACGACCTTCGCCGAGGCCAGCTCCGGGCGGTCCGACTTGGTCAGTTCCTCGCCCATGAACTGGGAAACGGCGGGAAGCTCGGGAACCGAAATGGTCTCGACCGGGGCGGAGCCGCCCGCACCGACCGCCGGAAACGCGGTGGCCCGCACGGTGACCACCTTCTTCGCGTCCGTCGACTTCACGGTCTGGATCGCGTTGCCGGCATAGATCGGCCGCTCGAAGGTGTCCGGCGCCTCCACCGCGGTGATCTCGGAGACCTGCATCACGTCGAGCAGTGCCGCGACGCGGGGCATGAAGTTCTTGGCGCTCGTCGTCGCCGCGGCGACAATGGCGTCGTAGCCGCCGGCGAGGGAGGTGACCAGCGCCGCCATCGGCTCGGCGAGCTTGTGCTCGAGAGCGTCGGCCTCCGCCAGCAGCACCTTGCGCACGCCGTCGAGCTTGCCGGCGGCATCGGCGACGCCCGCGCAGCCCTTGCCCGCCACCAGCACGTCGACCTCGCCGCCGATCGCCTTGGCGGCGCTCATGGTCTTGGCGGTGAGATCCTTCAGTTCGGAGTTGTCATGCTCCGCGATCAGCAGAACGGCCATCAGATCACCCCCGCTTCGTTCTTGAGCTTGTCGACCAGGGCGGCGACGGACACGACCTTGACACCGGCCTTGCGGCCGGGCGGCTCGGTCGTCTTCAGCGTCTGCAGCCGTGGCGAGACGTCGACGCCGTAGTCGTCCGGCGTCTTCTCGTCGATCGGCTTCTTCTTCGCCTTCATGATGTTCGGCAGCGAGGCGTAGCGCGGCTCGTTGAGGCGCAGATCGGTGGTGACGATCGCGGGTGCGTTGAGTTTCACCGTCTGCAGGCCGCCGTCGACCTCGCGGGTGACGGTGATCGAGCCATCGCCGATCTCGACCTTGGAGGCGAAGGTGCCCTGCGGCCAGCCGAGCAGGGCGGCCAGCATCTGGCCGGTCTGGTTGGCGTCGTCATCGATCGCCTGCTTGCCGAGGATCACCAGCCCGGGCGCCTCGGCCTCGACGATGCCTTTCAGGATCTTGGCAACGCTGAGCGGCTCGACGGGACCGGCGGCCTTGACCAGGAGGCCGCGGTCGGCGCCCATCGCCAGCGCGGTGCGGATGGTCTCGGCGGCCTGGGCCGGGCCGATGGAGACGGCGACGATCTCGTCGGCCTTGCCCTTCTCCTTCAGCCGGATCGCCTCTTCCACGGCGATCTCGTCGAACGGATTCATCGACATCTTCACATTGGCCAGTTCGACGCCGGAGCCGTCGCCCTTGACCCTGATCTTGACGTTGTAGTCGACCACCCGCTTGACGGGCACCAGTACCTTCATGGAGTGCTACTCCCTCGGTGGGGAAACGAACGGTTTCCGGGCATTTCGCCGTGTCGCCGATGCTGGCGCCGGCCTGTCCAGCTTCGCCGGAGCGACGCGGCCAAGACCCGGCGCGGCGGACCGTAATTGCCGCTATTCGGCAAGTCAACGCTGGCCGGAGCGTCCCGCAGGCGGCGGCAGCACCGGGGGCAGATCCCGGTCGAACAGAACCACCCCCGGCCGTCGCATGACAAGGACGAGGACGGCTCCGGCGGCCAGCCCGCCGACATGCGCCCACCAGGCGGTGTTGTCCTCCTCATCGGTCCCGACGAGCATGGCGAACTGCAGCAGGACCCAGAAGCTCAGTACCCACACCGCACGCAGCCTGAGCGGCACCCGCCACAGCACCAGAACCCAGACCCGCACCCGTGGATGCAGCATCAGATAGGCGGCGATGACGCCCGACACCGCGCCGCTCGCTCCCACCAGCGGCACTTCGGACATCGGCTGCACCAGGTCGTGCACCATCGCCGCGACGACACCACACAGGAGGTAGAAGACGAGGAAGCGGAAATGCCCCAGCGCATCCTCGACATTGTCGCCGAACACCCACAGGAACAGCATGTTGCCGACGAGGTGCAGAAACCCGCCGTGCACGAACTGGTAGGTGATCAGCGTCGCCCAGGCGGGGATGATGTCATACTCGGCCGGCAGCATCGCATAGTCGTTGTAGACGGCCGGCACCACCCCGAAGGAATAGGCTGTCGCCTCCAGGGCATCGCCGAACACACCGGAGACGAAGAAGACGTAGACCAGCACATTGATCGCGATCAGCGTGACGGTGACGTACTGAAAATGCAGATGCCGCAGCGCATTGTCATCGCTGAGCGGAATGAACATCGGCCAACGCCCCCTGCCCCGTGTCGCCTGGTCACCAAATGGGGCGGTATCCTACAGGACGCTCTCCACATCGGTCTTGGAGAAATCGTCGCCGACGAACAGCAGCGGGCAGCCGTTCTCCTTCGCGACCGCGTAGGCGAAGCAGTCCCCGAAATTGAGGCCTGCGGGATGGAGGCCCTTCCCCCACTGCTCATAGGCCCGGGCGACCCGGCGGGCGGACTCCGCGGTCACCGGCCGGACATCGAGAGGAAGTCCATCGACGGTTGCTGTCACTTCCCTGAGTACGCTTCGGCCGGCAGCTACGATAAGCAATTCTGCCAGCGTACCGGCGGAGATGAGGACGGAGCGGGGTATTCTCAGTGCATTGATGCAGTCTTCAGCGCTCTCCTCGTCCAGCGCGACTGCCAGCAGCGCAGAGGTGTCTACGGCGATCACTTGGGCAAGCCGCGGTCATCATAAAGAAAATCCTGGCTGCGCGCTGCGCTGGGTCCCGGGGTTGCGCTGGCTGCCCCGGACCGGCGGAGATCCTGCAACAACCGCTCCCGCTCCGCTGCGTCCGGCATCCGCCTTGCGGGAACGAGCCTGACCGCCGGCTGACCATGACGGGTCAGGATCACCTCTTCGCCGGCCTCGGCGCGTCGCACCAGCTCGGTGAGCTGCGCCTTGGCATCGGTCACCGATACGCGCACGGTCATCGTGAGCCCATCCTTCATGTATCAGATGCGGGAAAGTATGGACCATTCAATGGTCCATTTCAACGCCGGTCACCGGTTCTGGCCGGCGACCCAGAGCACCTCGTTCTTCCCCTTGCCGTTCGCCCAGCGGCTGGCGACGAACAGGAAGTCGGACAGGCGGTTGATGAATTTCAGCGCCGCCTCGCTGACCCGTTCGCCGGGCTGCGCCGCCAGTTCGACCATCATCCGCTCCGCCCGGCGCGAAACGGTGCGGGCGAGGTGGAGGTGGGCGGAGGCTGGGCTGCCGCCGGGCAGCACGAACGAGCGCAGCGTGCTCAGGTCTGCGTTGAGCGTGTCGATCTCGCGCTCCAGCCGCTCGACCTGCTGCGGCACGATCCTCAGCGGCTCCCAGCCGAGATTCTCGCCGGTATCGGGCGTGCACAGATCCGCCCCGAGGTCGAACAGGTCATTCTGGATGCGGGCGAGCATGGCGTCGAGCTCGGCCAGTTCGGGATCGGCTCCGGTGTGCAGCCGCACCAGCCCGATCGTCGCGTTCGTCTCGTCGACGGTGCCGTAGCTCGCCACCCTGAGGTCGTATTTCGGCCGCCGCTCGCCGGTGGACAGCCCGGTGGTGCCGTCGTCGCCGGTCTTCGTGTAGATCTTGTTGAGCACGACCATGATCGTTCCCCCGCAGTGCGCTCGTTGGTCCGGTCGCCGCTCAGTCGTGCTGCATCAGCCAGACCGCGACGATGATCACGCAGATCGCCAGGAACTGCAGGCCGACGCGCCAGCGCATCAGCTTCTGCGACAGATTCGGGCTGCCGCCGCGGGTCATGTTGAGAAGGCCGAGCAGCAGCACCACCGCCACCGCGGCGATGGCGATGCCGACGACATAGTTCGAGAAGAAAGCTGTCATCAGCGTCGTTCCGGATTCGGGTCCTGGCCCCGACCGTGACTAACAGACATAGCGCGCCGGCGCACGCTGTCACGTTTCCTTGTCGGAGGCACGGGCGAGGAAGCGGTGCAGGGCGGACGTCGGCAGCGCCCGCCGAAGCAGCGCGGCGACATGGCTCGGCACCGTCACGCGGTAGCGCGGCCGGGGCCGGCGAGATTCGAGCGCACGGATCAGCGCCGCAGTGACCGCCTCCGGTCCCAGCTTGAACCGCGACGACGAGCCGCCCCGCTCCATACGGGCGATCCGGCGGCGGTATTCCTCGCGATGCAGGGAGCCCTCGATTTCGATCGTCTCGCGGAACGCCGCCAGCGCGTTGACGTCGAACCGCGTGGCGATCGGACCGGGCTCGATCAGCACCACTTCGATCCCCGTCCCGAAGAGTTCCAGCCGCAGTGTCTCGCTCAGACCCTCCAGCGCGAACTTCGAGGCGATGTAGGCGCCGCGGTACTTCATCGGGATGTAGCCGAGCACCGAGGAGCACTGGACGATGCGGCCACGGCCCTGACGGCGCATCACCGGGATAGCCAGCCGGGTCAGCGTGTGCCAGCCGAATAGGTTCGCCTCGAACTGCGCCCTGAGGCCTTCGGTCGGCAGGTCCTCCACCGCGCCCGGCAGGGCATAGGCGCCATTGTTGAACACCGCGTCGAGCCGGCCGCCGGTCCCCGCGAGAACCGTCTCCATGGCGGCCCGGATGGAGGCTTCGTCCGCGTAGTCGAGGCGCAGGGCCTCCATCCCCTCCCCGGCCAGCCTCTCGACGTCCTGGGGCTTGCGGGCAGAGGCGAAGACGCGCCAGCCTCGCCGGTTCAGGGTCCGCGCCGCGTCGGCCCCGATGCCGCTGGAGCAGCCGGTAATCAGGATGGTCCGTTGCTCCACGGGGGCCTCAGCACAGCTTGAGCGCCGATATGCGTTCGGCCAGGAAGTCATACACGAAGCGAATGCGCCGCGACGACCGCAGGTCCTGGTGCGCGGTGAGCCAGATCGGCAGCACCAGTTGCTCGGCCTCCGTATCGCCAAGCACCTGCTCCAGCGAGGGGTCTGCCGATCCAAGGAAGACGGGACCAACGCCGATACCGAAACCGGCCCTGACCATCTCCCATCCCACCGACTGGCAGTCCGAGCGGAACCGGAAGAAGGACCGGTCGACGTCCATGCCCGCGACCCGGAACCCGCGTACGAGCACGTCGACCTTGTCGAATCCGATCAGCGAATGACGGGCCAGATCCTCCAGCCTGACCGGACGGCCGCGCCGGTCCAGATAGTCGCGGCGGGCGAAGAAACCGACCCGCATATCGCAGACGTGGCGCGTGATGACGTCGTTCTGCTGCGGTCGGAACATCCTGAGGGCGATGTCCGCCTCGCGCAGCAACAGGTTCTCCGGGACCATCGTGGCGACCACCTCGAGCTGGATACTGGGCTCGGCCAGATGCAGGTCCGCCAGAATTGGTGCCAGCAGGTTCGTCGCCACCATCTCGCTGGCGGTGAGGCGGACCGTGCCATCCACGGCCCCGGCGCTGCCTTCGGCGATGCGGCGCAAGCTCATCGCCTCCTGCCGCATCGCGCGTGCCCGCTCCGCCAGCATCAGGCCGACATCGGTGATCCGCAGCCCGCCCGCGGTCCGGTCGAACAGCCTGACACCGAGTTGGGCCTCGAGATCGGCCACATGGCGGCCGACGGTGGGCTGGCTGAGACCAAGCCGCCGCGCTGCGGCCGACAGGCTGCCCTGATCGGCCGTCTCCAGGAAGGATTGGACGAGGTTCCAGTCGAGATCAGCCATCGGTCCCCCCGCGCACGGTGCCCCAGCCCGCGTCACGCCGGGAACATGTGGGGCGGCGCGCCGGCCATTCAATTCTGAATAGCGGAAAGTCAGTTCTCGCGGCTTTGCTGTCGGCCGCACCATATACACCTAAGCGTCGTGTCGGCAGGCCCGAACCGCCGCCGGCCAGTCGAGGCGGAGTTTCCACATGCAGACGGTTCTCATCATCGGCGCCGGCGGTCGGCTCGGCCGGGCGGTTGCATCGCGCTTCGTGCGCAACGGCTGGAACGTGCGGGCGCTCGTGCGCGCGGCTGCTGCCCCTGCCGCCATCATCGGCTGCGAGATGGTGGAGGGCGACGCGCGGCGTCCCGCCGACCTGATCCGGGCGGCGGAAGGCGTCGATGTGATCGTCAACGCCGCCAATCCCCCCTTCGGCGAGTGGGACCCCTCACTCCTCGAGATCGCCGACGCGGTCATCGCGGCGATGCGCACCAGCGGTGCGACGCAACTGTTCCCGGGCAATGTCTACAACTTCGGCTGGCCGGTGTTCGAGACGCTCGACGAGACGACGCCGCAGCGGCCCACCACACGCAAG
>JAEYRQ010000389.1 GCA_023435545.1 Pseudomonadota bacterium
CCCCCCCCGTCTCTGCTTGCGGGCCGGCGGCCGGGGCCCGTCCAGCAGAAGAGGCTATCTGCAGAAGTGGTAGCGGCCGTCGTAGCCGAGGAAGTAGCCGGTCGAGGGATTGAACGAGCGGTACTTCGACGAGCAGTAGGCGTACCAGGCCGGCGTCCAGGGCGCGGGGGCGCCGTAGTAGACCGGCTGCGGGTAGTAGGTCACCGGCGGCGGCGCGTAATAGCGCGGCTGGGCGAGCGTCGAGCCGATGATCGCGCCGGTGGCGAAACCGAGGATGCCGGCCGCGGCCGCGCCGCCATAGTTGTTGCGGTAGTGGTAGCCGCCAGCGTTTGCGTCGGAGGGAAGCGAAGCCGCGCCCAGAACGAGCGCAAGGCCGGCAACGGCAATCGTCTTGAACGAGGTCTTCATGACGTATCCTGCATGTTGCGCCGGGCGAGACCGGGGAAGACCATCTTCCGCCGCGCCATTCCGGCTGTCTGACCGGGTTTATGGCGGGTGGCGGCTGAACCGCACATGAACGGTTCCGGGCCGGAGCCACGCATTGACACACGTCTCGGGCGGCTGTAATTAACCGATGAGTTAGATAAAGACCCGGTTAGATACGTGCACGCCGATTCCCTCTCCGCCACCTTCTCGGCCCTCGCCGATCCGACCCGTCGGGCGATCCTGGCGCGGCTCGCGGACGGGGAGGCGACGGTGACGGAGCTTGCCGAACCCTTCGACATGAGCCTGCCGGCCGTCTCCAAGCACCTGAAGGTGCTGGAGCACGCCGGACTGATCACGCGGGGCCGCACGGCGCAGTGGCGGCCCTGCCGGATCAATCCGGACGCGCTGAAGGGCGTCGACGAATGGCTGAACTTCTACAGGAAGTTCTGGCTCGGCCATCTCGACAGGCTGGAGGCGTATCTCGACGGGCTGGGGCAGGATCAGGAGGACCAAGACGATGGACGCCAGGATTGACCCGCAGACCCGCGACCTCACCACGATCGCGCCCGGCGAACACCCCCAGATGCCGCCCGTCACGCCGCACCTGACCATCCGCGGCGCAGCGAGGGCGATTGCTTTTTATGAGCAGGCCTTCGGCGCGACCGAGGACATCCGGATGCTGGCCGAGGACGGAGAGCGGCTGATGCATGCCTGCGTCACAATCAACGGCGGCAAGGTGATGCTCGCCGACGAGTTTCCAGAGTTCGACCACTGCGGCGCGGTGGCGGCGCCGAGCCTCGACCGACCCGCGCCGGTGGCGGTGGCGATCAGCTATGCGCGAGCGCGCGAGGTGGACGAGATCTATGCCCGCGCGGTTTCGGCTGGATGTGCCGGCGTGCTCGAACCGCACGACGCCTTCTGGGGCGACCGCTTCGCCGTGCTGTGCGACCCGTTCGGCCACCGCTGGCTGCTCGCCGGTCCGCTCGACCCGGGCTGATCGGTCCGGGTCGCGATCACCAAATCGGATTGTCTTCACACAGGAGTACGTCATGACTGCTGCCTCGAACGGCGGGCACGATCCCGCGCGCGAACTCGTGCTCAATCGTCTGCTGGATGCGCCCCGCGCCAAGATCTGGCGGGCCTGGATGGAAGCCGAGCAGGTGGTGAAGTGGTTCGCGCCGAAGCCCTGGATGGTTTCGCACGCCGAACTCGACGTGCGTCCGGGCGGAACCAGCCTCATTGTCATGCGCGGGCCGGACGGCCAGGAGTTTCCGGGGCAGGGCGTCTATCTGGACGTGGTCGAGAACGAGCGGCTGGTGTTCACCGATGCCTATGTGTCGGCCTGGGTGCCTTCGGAGAAGCCGTTCTTCACGGGCGTGATCACGCTTGCCGACGAGGGCGGCAAGACGCGCTACATCGCCCGCGCCTTGCACTGGACGGTCGCCGACCGCGAGGAGCACGAGCGCATGGGCTTCCACGAAGGCTGGGGCAAGTGCTCCGAGCAGCTGGAGGAACTGGCGCGGACGTTGTGAAACGGGCGCGGCGCCGGCCCGTTGTCAGACCGGGCCGCGGGTGATGGCGGTCAGCGGTGCGTTGACGTCGAACACATGCGCGACGATGCCGGTGATGCCGAATTCGCCGAGCCGGGCCTCGTGCTTCTTCCGGTAAGCCTCGGCGGAGGCCGGGTCGGAGAACAGGTAGATGCCGCCGGCCCGGTGCTCGGCCTCGTTTTCGGTCCAGATCTTCCAGATGAGGCCCTTCTCCCCGGAAATGTCGCGGGCAAGGCCGTCGAGCGCCTCCGCCATCGCCCCGCCCCAGGGGCCCGCGAACGGAAAGTCGAACTGCAGAAGGGTGGTGCTCATCGGTGTTGCTCCTCGGCCGGCACGGTGGCGCGCAGTATGCGGCAGGGACCCGGCCCGGGGAAGCATCGGTAGACGCACAGGCAATCGCGGGAGAAGCGCATGGCGGACGCACTGGAAGGTCGGAGGCGGGAAGGCCGTGGCGCGGTGCTGATTGCCCCGCTGGTCGCTTCGATCGAGGCCGGGGATCTCGCCGGCGCCGTGGTGCTGGCCGCACGGGGCGAGGATATCCGGATTGAGGCGATCGGCGTGCGGGATCTCGAGACCCGAACGCCGATGACGACCGAGACCCTGTTCCGCATCGCCTCGATGACCAAGCCGCTTGCCGCGACGGCAGCGCTGATGCTGGTCGAGGAGGGAGCGCTGGCGCTCGACGAGCCGGTCGACCGGCTGCTGCCGGAATTCGCGCATCGCAGGGTGCTCGTGCGATTCGACGGTCCCGTAGAGGAGACCGTTCCGGTCGAGCGGCCGATCACGCTGCGCCACCTGCTGACCATGACGGCCGGCTGGGGGGTGACGCTCGACCCGCCCGGCACCAATCCGATCGAGGCGGAGATCCGGCGTCTCGGTATTTTCGCCGGAGCGATGCCGCCGGCGCTGGAACCCGATGAGATGATCGCCCGCTACGCCCGACTGCCGCTGATGCACCAGCCGGGAGCGCGGTGGGTCTATCACAACAGCTTCGACGTTCTGGCGGTGCTGGTGGCGCGGGCGGCGGGCGCCCCCTTTGAGACGGTGTTGCGCGAGCGCATCCTGGAGCCGTGCGGCATGCGCGATACCACGTTCCGGCTCGCCGCGAACCAGCGCGGGCGGCTGGCGACCTCGTACATGCCGGGGGCCGGCGGCGGGCTAGCCCCGTTTGCGGACGCACGGGAGAGCGCACCTGGCGTGGTGCATCCGTCCGGATCGACGGGGCTGGTCTCCACTGCCGGGGACTACCTGGCCTTCGCCCGCGCCCTGCACGAGGGGAGGCTGCTCGGGCGCGAGACGCTGGCGCAGATGACCACAGATCAGATTCCCGACCCGGTCAAGGCGATCTCGCCGTTCTTTCCCGGATTCTGGGACAACACCGGCTACGGCTTGGGCGTTGCGATGCTGGCGAAGCCGGATGCGGAGGGCTGGGGCGCCGGCACCTATGGCTGGACCGGAGGTCTCGGCACCGCCTGGTGCACGGATCCGGCCGACGGAACGATCGCGATCGTTCTGATGCAGCGCGGATGGGACGAGAAGACCGACCGCCTGCACCGCGCGGTGCGTCGCGCCATACGCGCGGCCTTCGCCGTCGGGTAGCCGGAAACAAATGCGGCTCGGGCCGCGGCGTCAGTGGAGGAGAACGCCGCGGCCCTCGCGGGCATCAGCTGATGCCCCTCCGGCAGGAGCCGAACTCGCGACTCGCTGGCCGGGTGGGCGCCAGCGGAGATGCGGCTTCCGCCGGCGCTCGAGTCAAACCATCAACCGTCAATCGGTCAGTATCCCGGAGGCGCCGGCGGATAAGGTCCAACCGGGGCGTAGGCCGGCGCGCCATAATACGGATCGTAGGCGCCCGGCGCCGGAGCCGCGGGACCGCCGCCGTAGACGAGACCTGGCGCGACGTGTGCCTGGCCAGGGATCTCGCCGCCCGGGAAGCGGTAGGCGGAGCGGGCGTTGTTGTAGGCCTCGCTGTGCCACGCCCTCCAGCTCATCCCGGAACTCTCGCCGTGCGGGACGAAGGACTCAGCCATCGCGACGCTGCCGCCCAGCGCCAGGGCCGCGGCGGCCGCGGCCAGTGTGAAAACGCGTTTCATCGGTTCACTCCTTTGGTT
>JAEYRQ010000396.1 GCA_023435545.1 Pseudomonadota bacterium
GCGTCGTCGCTGTCCGCCATCCTCGCTGTCGCCCCCGGCCTGCTCCTCGCCGTCAGCGGCACCGGAGGCCTGTCCGGGTTCCTCGTCCGCCTCGGAACCGTCGGCCTGATCCTCGGCGGCGGTCTTGCGGACGTCGCCGTCGCTGCCTTCGCCCGATCCGCCACGACGGCGCCTGCGCCGCCTGCGCTTGCGGCCGGAACCATCCTCCCGACCTTCGTCGCGTTCGCGGGACGCCTGGCGGCCGCCGTCCTCCTCTTCCTCCTCGACCTCGTCCTCGACGTCCTCGATATCCTCCTCCGGAGGCTCGATCGACGCCGGCCGCACGACCGTGTCCAGCTGCGGTCTGGGACGGGCGGGCTCGCCCTTCTCCAGCTTGAAGACGACGCCACCGAGACCGTCGTCTGCGTCGATGGAGATGACAATCGAGAAGCGGGTCTCCAGCTCCGCCAGGTGGCCGCGCTTCTGGTTCAGGACGTAGAGCGCGACCTCGGTGCGGGTGCGGATGTGGATGTCGGTCGGCCGGCCCTTGAGCAGCTCGTTCTCGATCGAGCGCAAGAGGTGCAGTGCGACGGATTCCACCGAACGGATCCGCCCGGTGCCCGCACAGTGCGGGCAGGGCTGCATCGAACCTTCGAGGATGCCGGCGCGGATGCGCTGGCGCGACATCTCCAGCAGGCCGAAATGGCTGATCCGGCCGACCTGGATGCGCGCGCGGTCGTGCCGCAGCGCCTCCTTCAGGCGGCGTTCGACGGAGCGGTTGTTCCGCTTCTCCTCCATGTCGATGAAGTCGATGACGATCAGCCCGGCCAGGTCCCGCAGCCTAAGCTGCCGCGCGACCTCGTCGGCCGCCTCGAGATTGGTCTTGAGGGCGGTGTCCTCGATGTTGTGCTCCCGGGTCGAGCGGCCCGAGTTGACGTCGATGGAGACCAGCGCCTCCGTCTGGTTCAGCACGATGTAGCCGCCCGACTTCAGCGTCACCACCGGCGAGAACATCGCATCGAGCTGGTTCTCGATGCTGTTGCGGGCGAAGATCGGTTCGGTCTCGCGATAGGGCTGGACGTTCTTGGCATGGCTGGGCATCAGCATGCGCATGAAGTCCTTGGCCTCGCGGTAGGCATGGTCGCCCGCGACGAGGACCTGGTCGATGTCCTTGGTGTAGAGATCGCGGATCGCCCGCTTGACGAGGCTGCCTTCCTCGTAAACCAGCGTCGGCGCGATCGAATTGAGCGTCAGTTCGCGCACGTTCTCCCACAGCCGCATCAGGTACTCGAAGTCGCGCTTGATCTCCGACTTGGTGCGGGAGGCGCCGGCGGTCCGCAGGATGACGCCCATCCCCTCGGGCACGTCGAGATCGCCCGCAACGGCCTTCAGGCGCTTGCGGTCGGTCGCGCTGGTGATCTTGCGGGAGATCCCCCCACCGCGGGCCGTGTTGGGCATCAGCACGGAATAGCGGCCGGCCAGCGACAGATACGTGGTCAGGGCGGCGCCCTTGTTGCCGCGCTCCTCCTTGACGACCTGGACGAGAAGGATCTGGCGCTTCTTGATGACTTCCTGGATCTTGTAGCTGCGGCGCGGCCGGGACTTGCGCACCGGCAATTCCTCGAGCGCGTCGTCGCCGCCGATCGATTCGACCGTCTCGTCGCCCGCGACAGCGACCTCCATGACGCCACCGCCGTTGTCGCCGGCATCGGCAGTTTCGGTATCTGCGGCCTCCGAAGCGGTCGTCTCGGCCTCGGCAGACGGCTGTTCCTCGGCTGCCTCGGCGGCCGCGTCCTCGGCGTCCTCCGCCTCGTCTTCCTCGATCAGCGCGCGCCGGTCCGCGTAGGGGATCTGGTAGTAGTCGGGGTGTATCTCGCTGAAGGCGAGGAAGCCGTGCCGGTTGCCGCCGTAGTCGACGAACGCCGCCTGCAGCGACGGCTCTACGCGGGTGACCTTGGCGAGGTAGATGTTGCCGCGGAGTTGCTTTCGGGCAGCCGCCTCGAAGTCGAACTCCTCGACCTTACCGTCGCGCACCACCACAACCCGGGTCTCTTCCGGGTGGGTGGCATCGATGAGCATTCTGGTTGGCATGTTGTGAACTCTGATGTCGGATGGACGGCGCGCAGCCATCCGGCCACCTGACTGGCGGCCGGGTACGCGCGTCCAAGGGATGGATTTCCGGCAGCCTCGATCGGGCCGGAAACGGCGATGCTGGTGGATTTGTGGAGCTGGCGGGGGAACGACGCGCGAACCCGTCCGCACCGTCTCGCGACGACATCGGCCGGTAGCTCGTCCAGACCCAACATCCGCAACTCTCGCTGGATCGCCGGACTCGGCGATCGGTTCAATCCGTCCGCCCCACCGTCGACCCGCGGCGCCGCCGGGACACAGGCGTGTCTTCGGCTGGGCAGCCCGCGCAAACCGGTCGCGCTGCGGCGGCATTCGTCCCTCGGCGGAGGTATCGGCAGCAAGGTCCAAGCCCGAAGGCGACCGGAAAATCGGCGCCGCGGCGGTCCTGAGACGGTATCGCCCTGCAAAGGCAGTGACCGCTCCGGGCCTTGTTCGTGCTCGAGGCCGAGGACGCGAATACGAAACTCTCGCGCTTTTAATGTGTCGGGCTCGGCTTTGGCAAGCGTTGTGTTCCGACGGCAACAGCCGCCGGCATTGCCGGTGCTGCGTCAAGGTCTAGTTAACCCAAAGCCTTTAATCGTCGGAGTGATTCCGCCATAGTCGCGCCGAAACCGGGGTAGGAGCAGGGGCCGCTGGCCGGTGATTCTTCCAGTTCGCACTCTCGTCGCTGCCCTGACCGTGGGAATCGTCCTCTCCGCGGGGGACGTGGTCGCCTCGGCGTCGGATTCCGGCACCTCGGCACGGACAGGGTCGGTCACCGCGATGCAGTCGCGGATCGCCGGCGATGACAAGCGGACGCGATTCGTTGTTGACGTCGACGATGAGGTCGCATTTGGCGTCTTCACCCTGGCAGATCCCTACCGCGTCATCCTCGATCTTCCGGAAACCGTCTTCCGACTGTCTCCCGAAGAGGGCCGCGAGGGCAGGGGGCTGGTTGCCGCCTATCGGTTCGGCCTGATCGGCCCGGGAAAGTCACGCATCGTCCTCGACACGACCGGCCCGGTGAAGGTGGACAAGGCATTCGTCGTTTCGGCCGTCGACGATCAGCCCGCGCGTCTCGTAGTCGATCTGGTTGCCGCAACCAGGGAAGAATTCCTGGCCGCGCTGGCGCTGGAGCCGGCGCGCCCGAGCGTCAGCCGCGTGGCTCCCTCGAGCGGCGTCCACGAGGCGGTGCGTCCCGGCGCCGGCCCGCAGGCGCGCGAGATCGTGGTGGTGAGCGATCCGGGACACGGCGGCATCGATTCGGGAGCGCGCAGCAAGAGCGGCACGCTCGAGAAGGACGTCGTGCTGGCATTCTCGAAGCAGTTGAGGGCGGCACTGACGGCAAGCGGTCGATTCCGTGTCGAGATGACGCGGACCGGGGATTCATTCGTGCCGCTCGGCGACCGGGTAGGCTTCGCCCGGTCCAAGGAGGCGTCCCTGTTCATATCCGTGCATGCCGATTCGGTGGCGACCGGCGGTGTGAGCGGGGCGACCGTCTATACGTTGTCCGAACGCGCCTCGGACGGGGTCGCGGCCGCATTGGCCGAGCAGGAGAACCGGTCGGACGTCATTGCCGGCGTCGATCTGTCGACCGAGACCGATGCCGTCGCCGACATTCTGATCGACCTGGTGCAACGCGAGACCAAGAACTACGCGGTGTTTTTTGCGCGCACACTCGTCAGCAAGCTGAAATCCAATACCGGCGTCGTGAAGAACCCGCACAGGTCGGCCGGCTTCAAGGTGCTGAGGGCGCACGATGTGCCATCGGTGCTGCTGGAGCTTGGCTACCTGACGAATTCCGACGACGAGAAGCACCTCACCGACAGCGAGTGGCAACAGCGCATTGCGCGGTCCGTCGCCGACGCGGTGTCGAGCTATTTCGGAGAGAACCACGCCCGCGCGCCGTTCTGAGCGGGCACGCGACGGGCGCCACGTCACAATTTGGCCAAGGCCCTGCCGTTCATCGGGGCCAGGGACGATTTGATCGGCCGGGGGTTCCGCGCTATGAGCACGGCGTAGGAACGCACGGTCGTGCGGGCGGTATGCCCGGGCTGCCGCGCGCAGGCGGGGCCAGATCGGACATCACTGGGCGACGAATGGCGCTGGCGACGACATGCTGTTGAGATTTCTGGGCTTCCTCTTCACCCTCGGCGTCATACTGTTCGTCGTGGTCTCGGCGGCGGTGGGCTATATCCTCTGGCAGGTGTCGGAGGATCTGCCCGACTATGCGAGCCTGCGCGAGTACGAGCCGCCGGTGATGACCCGCGTGCACGCCGCCGACGGCCAGCTCGTCGCCGAGTACGCCAAGGAGCGCCGGCTCTTCATTCCGATCCAGGCGGTCCCAAACACCGTCATCAATGCTTTCCTGTCCGCCGAGGACAAGAACTTCTACAGCCACTTCGGCCTCGATCCGACGGGCATTGGCCGCGCGGCCATGGAGAACGTCCAGGCGATCCTGTCGAAGTCGAACCGCAGCCTGGTCGGCGGCTCCTCGATCACCCAGCAGGTGGCCAAGAACTTCCTGCTGACCAACGAGAAGTCATACGAGCGCAAAATCAAGGAAGCGCTGCTGGCGCTGCGCATCGAGAACGCCTACACCAAGGACCAGATCCTCGAGCTCTATCTCAACGAGATCTAACTGGGCATCGGCGCCTACGGCATCGCTGCCGCTGCGCTGATCTATTTCGACAAGTCGGTCGACGCGCTGACGATCCCCGAGGCCGCCTATCTCGCGGCGCTGCCCAAGGCGCCGAACAACTATCACCCCTTCCGCGAGCCCGAGCGCGCCGTCGAGCGCCGCAACTGGGTCATCGACCGGATGGAGGAGAACGGCCACATCACCGCCGATCAGGCGATCGAGGCACGCAACACCCCGATCGAAGTCAAGCTGCGGCCGACGGGGCCGCGCCTGCAGGCCGCCGACTACTTCGTCGAGGACGTCAGGCGCACCCTGTATCAGCTCTACGGCGAGTCCGGTCTCTACGAGGGCGGCCTTTCGGTCCGCTCGACGCTCGATCCGAAGCTGCAGGTGCTGGCGCGCAGGGTTCTGGTCAACGGCCTCGTCGGCTACGACCGCAAGCGCGGCTGGCGTGGGCCGGTCGAGACGGTCGAGGTCGGCGCGGATTGGGGATTGGCTGTCGGCAAGGTGGAGCCGCTGTCCGACGTCAGCCCATGGCGTCTGGCGGTCGTCCTGAAGACCGATGAGCAGGGGGCGGTTATCGGGCTGAGGCCCGACAAGCTGCCGTCCGGGCGGTTCGCCGAGGATCGCAAGGTCGCGCGCATCGCGAACGAGAACCTGACATGGGCGAAATGGGCGGTCGGCCCAGACAAGGGCAAGGCCGTCAAGGCCGCCTCGCAGGTGCTCAAGCCCGGCGACGTCGTCTACGTCTCGCCGATCGGCGACAGCGAGAGCGAGTACGACCTGCAGCAGGTGCCCAAGGTCAGCGGCGCGATCGTGGCGATGGACACCCACACCGGCCGCGTCCTGGCGCTGGTCGGCGGGTTCAGCTACGCGGAGAGCGAGTTCAACCGCGCCACGCAGGCGATGCGGCAGCCCGGCTCCTCGTTCAAGCCCTTCATCTACGCCGCCGCGCTCGACAATGGCTATTCGCCCTCCAGCGTCGTGCTCGACGCACCGGTGGAGATCGTCTCCGGCGGCAAGATCTGGCGGCCGCAGAACTACGGCCGCAAGTTCTACGGACCCTCGACGCTCAGGCGCGGTATCGAGCTGTCGCGCAACGTGATGACCGTGCGCCTCGCCCAGGACATGGGCATGCCGGTGATACGGGAGTACTCGAAGCGCTTTGGCATCTACGATGATCTCTTGCCATACCTGCCGATGGCGCTGGGGGCGGGCGAGACGACGGTGCTGCGGATGACGGCGGCCTACGCCACGATCGCCAACGGCGGACGCAAGATCACGCCGACGCTGATCGACCGCATCCAGGACCGCTACGGGCGCACGATCTACAAGCACGACCAGCGGGTGTGCGAGACCTGCACGGCCAGGGACTGGACCGGCCAGGACGAGCCGGAGCTGGTCGACAATCGCGAGCAGGTGCTCGACCCCTACACCGACTACCAGATGATCTCGATGCTCGAGGGCGTCGTGCAACGGGGCACCGCGACCATCGTCCGCGAGGTCGAGAAGCCGCTGGCCGGGAAGACCGGCACCACCAACGACGAGAAGGACGCCTGGTTCGTTGGCTTCTCGCCCGACCTTGCCGTCGGCGTCTATATGGGCTTCGACCAGCCCCAGCCGCTCGGGCGCGGCATGACGGGTGGCCAGCTCGCCGCGCCGATCTTCAAAGACTTCATGATGGAGGCACTCGCCGACAAGCCGGCGATTCCCTTCCGGGTTCCCCCCGGAATCCAGCTCGTCCGCATCAACCCGACGACGGGGCTCAGGGCGGGGCCGAACGAGAGCAAGGTCATCCTCGAGGCCTTCAAGCCTGGTCAGGTGCCGCCGGACAGCTATTCGGTCATCGGCTATCAGGACCAGTTCGGGCAGCCGACGGCGGTGACGCCGGAAGCCGATCGCGCGGTGCGTACCGGTACCGGTGGGCTGTACTGAAGCCGTCCCGCATCACATCACGGACAACGAACCCATGCGCGCAGAACACCAGCAGCTGGTCGACGAGATTCGTCAGTCGATCAGCCTGCTAAGGAGGCATCTTTGACTGGGACAACGCTCTCGTACGGCTGGAGGAGCTAAACCACCGCGCCGAGGATCCCGCGTTGTGGGAGGATGCCGAGGCGGCGCAGGCACTGATGCGCGAACGCCAGCAGCTCCAGGATGCGACGGACGTCGTCTCGCGGATGGAGGGCGAGCTCGCCGACACCACCGAGCTGATCGAGCTTGCCGAAGCCGAGGGCGAGGCGTCGGTCGTGGCGGACGCCGAAGTCGCGCTGCGCGACCTGCACCGCGAGGCACAGAAGCGCCAGATTGAATCGCTGCTCTCCGGCGAGGCTGACGGCAACGATACCTATCTCGAGGTGCATGCCGGGGCCGGCGGCACCGAGAGCCAGGACTGGGCGGCGATGCTGCTCAGGATGTACAGCCGCTGGGCGGCCGCACGCGGCTACAAGGTCGAGGAGATCGGCTACAACGCCGGCGATGAGGCGGGCATCCGCTCGGCGACGCTGCTGATCAAGGGGCCGAACGCCTATGGCTGGCTCAAGACCGAGTCCGGCGTGCACCGTCTGGTCCGCATCTCCCCGTTCGATTCGAGCGCCCGCCGCCACACGAGCTTCGCCTCGGTGTGGGTCTATCCCGTCGTCGATGATTCGATCGAGATCGACATCAAGGAAGCGGACGTGCGCGTCGACACCTACCGCTCGTCGGGCGCCGGTGGCCAGCATGTGAACACCACGGATTCCGCCGTCCGTCTGACGCATATGCCGAGCGGCATCGTCGTCGCCTGCCAGAACGAGCGCTCGCAGCACAAGAACCGCGCGACCGCCTGGGCCATGCTGCGGTCGCGGCTCTACGAACTGGAACAGCAGAAACGCGAGGAAAAGGCGATGGCGGAAGCCGCCTCCAAGACCGACATCGGCTGGGGGCACCAGATCCGTTCCTACGTGCTGCAGCCCTATCAACTCGTGAAGGATCTGCGCAGCGGCGTCGAAAGCACCAATCCGCAGGCGGTGCTGGACGGTGACCTCGATACGTTCATGG
>JAEYRQ010000405.1 GCA_023435545.1 Pseudomonadota bacterium
CCGCGGCGCTCGCGGTCGACGGCCGCCAGCCGCTTCTCCCAGGCGCGGCGCGCCTGACCGCTGCGCAGGCCGGCGATCCGCCACGCGTCGCGGATCGGTGAGGGGATCTCGAACGGCTCGTACGGCCAGTCGAGCGCCTTGCGTGCACCGGCGACCTCGTCCGCCCCCAGCGGCGAGCCGTGCGTCGCCGCGGTGCCCTGCTTCTTCGGTGCACCGTAGCCGATGATGGTGCGGCAGGCGATCAGCGAGGGACGGTCCTGTTCCTGCGCCGCCTCGATCGCGGCGGCGATCGCGTCAGGATCGTGCCCGTCGATGCGCACCGCATGCCACCCGGCCGCCTCGAAGCGCTTCAGCGCATCGCCGGACTCGGCCAGATCGAGCGCACCGTCGATCGAGATCGAATTGTCGTCGTAGAGGACGATCAGCCGGGACAGCTTCAGATGGCCGGCCAGCCCGATCGCTTCGTGACTGACGCCCTCCATCAGGTCTCCGTCGCCGGCGAGCACATAGGTATGGTGGTCCACCAGGTCGTCGCCAAACTCGGCGTTGAGATGGCGCTCGGCGATCGCCATGCCGACCGCCGTGGCCAGACCCTGGCCGAGCGGTCCGGTGGTGGTCTCCACGCCCGGGGCGTGACCGTACTCCGGATGCCCGGCGGTGCGGCTGCCGATCTGGCGGAACCGCTTCAGCTCCTCGATGGTCATCTGCTCGTAGCCGAGCAGATGCAGCACCGCATAGAGCAGCATCGACCCGTGCCCGGCCGACAGCACGAAGCGATCCCGGTCGGCCCACTCGGGGGCCTTCGGATCGAACTTGAGGAAACGGGAAAAGAGCACCGTCGCGATATCGGCGGCGCCCATCGGCATGCCGGGATGGCCGGACTTGGCGGCCTCGACGGCGTCCATGGCGAGCGCGCGGATCGCATTGGCCATCGCGCGGTGGTCGACCTGTGCGGCTTTGTCTGTCATCCGGTTCCGATGGGTCAGCCGGCGCCTTTGCTGCGACTCAGAGGCGATGGATCGGGATATCGCCGATGGCGACGAAACGCCTCCCGGAGATGTCCGCCGGAGGGTTCGTCCCCGGCGCTCCGCGAAGCGGGGGGATGAATAGCACCTCGCCGCGACGAGTCAATCGAGGGCCGGCGCCCGCGTTTCGAATGGGACGCCCGATAGTACCGCCATGGCTCGGGGGCAGCCGGCGCCGGCACGGCGCCTTCGCGCCCTCCGCAAACAGCGGTCGATGGATGCGCTGTTGACCGGCGCTTGCACCGAAGCCTAATGTCTTGCCGCTAATCCGTTGACCCTTTGGGCGTTCTGTTCGGCTGATCGGTAAGCGGCTCGGGGGCCGATCGGCATCTGCGGACAGGGCCCACTCTGGCGCGGCGGACGGGGAGGCCGTGTATGAACGTCGACTCCAACCCGCTGAACCGGGCGCAGCGCCGGCTCGCTCTGGCGCTGGACGCGCTGGAAGCCGCCGTGCGGCGGCGGCAGGAGACGGACCGCAGCCTGGCGACGCTCGAGGCGGAGCTCAGCGTTCTGGGCCAGGATCGATCCAGGCTCGCCCAAGAGCTCGACCGGGCGCAGGCCCGCTCGGCCCGGCTGGAGGTGACGGCGGGCACGGTGTCGGAACGGCTCGACATGGCGGTCGACACGATTCGGACCATTCTCGATGCGGACCGGGCCTGAGGTGCGGGCGGTCCCTGCATTTGCGAGCAACGGGTTTGCGGGGAACGGGTTGCGATGCCTCAGGTGACCATCTCGATCAACGGCCGGGTCTATCGCATGGGCTGCGACGAGGGCCAGGAACAGATGCTGCTCGATCTCGCCCAGAATATCGACGGGCGCATCGAGCGCTACAAGACCAGCTTCGGCGAGGTCGGCGACATGCGGCTGCTGCTGATGGCGGCGATGGAAATGGGCGACGAACTGGGCGAGATGCGCCGTCGCCTGGGTTCGCTTGAGAGCGAGGTCGAGACCCTTCGCCAGGCCCGCTCCGTGGCGGCCGACCAGCTGTCCTCCTCGCAGGAGGCCATGGCATCTGCCCTCGACGAGACCGCCCGGCGGATCGAGCGGCTTGCCGCGGCGCTCAACGGCGCGCCTGTCGACGACTGAGACCTTGCCGATCACCGCCCAGCAAGGATCTCTCTCGCTTCGAGGCGCCACTCGAGGGCGCTGCCGGCCAGTCTGCCGGTGACTGCGAGGCGGTAGTGCGGGTCGGCGATCATGGCCGCGACGAATTCCTCGACGGATCCCTCCCGTGCCGTGAGCCGCCACGCCGCCTCGAGCATATCCATCTGGGTCGCGGCAGGAAATCCGGCGTCGCCCTGCGCCAGTTCGGCCAACAGCAGCGGCCGATCGTCGCGGCACACCGCGCCGCGCTTCGAGACATAGGCGAGCGGCCGCTCGATCCGATGCGGGCCGAGATCCACCGCCACGCTCGCGGGGGCAGCCAGCACGTAGTTGGTGCCGATCGACTCGGTTGCGTTCATGTGCGCGAGTTCCGCCGCCGGCATCACCAGGACGTGCAGACGAGAGGTCCTGCCAGGATTGGGGTGGAGAGTGGCTGCGATCGAGCCGTATGCGGTGACATGCGCCGAGTAGACGCTGCAGGCACCGTACACCTCAGCCGGCATCACCAGCATCGGCCGCGTGCCCTCTCTGCCGCCGTACTTGCGCAGGAGCTGCTGCGGCGAGGCGTTGGAGCCAGCGGCCACAAGCACCACCGCGTCCTCGATCGCGAGGAGCTGGCCGCGTGACCGCACCGTCGCGGCGCGAACCGGCACGGGGCGCACCAGACCTTCGAGGAGAGCCTCGCCGGGATCGCCCAGCGCGACAAGTTCGGCGGGGTGGGTGCCCGAGGCGGGATCGAACAGCACCGGGTACCGGTGCCTCGGATAGGGGTAGCCGGTCGCCCGGGCGAAGGGATCCTCCGCGGCGGGGCGGCCGGCCGATGGATGGTCGCCGATCACGGCGATGTTGATCCGCCGCCCGCAAATCGGGCGGCGGCGCCGTTCGAAGGCCTAGCGGGCGTTCTTCTTCGGCGGAACGATCGCGTTGATGACGAGCCGGACGCCCGTCGGATTAAAGACGGTGTAGTCGGACGCCTGGTTGCAGTTGTCGTCATAGCCGAAGCCGTAGGCCTGCTTCTTGTAGGCGTACTGGTGGATGATCTGCGAGTACCGATTGATCGGGTTATTGACGTAGTACGCCTTCACCCCTGGGCAGGAACTGATATTCGGTACCGTCAGCATTGTTGTGCGCAAGAGCGCTGCCTGGATGTAGGTCTCGAGCTGCGCCGCCTGTGCTTGCAGTGTCGCACTGGCACCGGCCGGAACGGTGCCCGGATAGGCCTGGTAGGCCATCAGGCTCGTCGGTTTGGCGAAGGTGACGGTCTGGCCGGTGACCTTCGGGACGCTGAACACGAGCTGGTTGTTCTTCACGAGGCCAGTGAAGGTCGTGTTGACGCCGCCGGCATTGGTGGTCGCGATCAGGCCTGGCTTCAGATAGCGCGACCAGACCTTGTTGATGTAGGGCGCAAGCTGGTTCTGCGGAAATGTCCCAAAGGCCATGCCGTTATAGGGCGAGATGATGCGAACCGGGAACTTGGATGCGTCCCGCACGACGAGATTGCGCCAGGGCTTCGGCGCCTTGGCCAGCGCGGTCATGATATTCTGCCGTGCGGCCGGCTTGTTGAAGCCGGCGGCCGTCCTGGTCGGATTATTGAGGGCGTCCACGCCCGTCATCTGGACCATCATCGTCAGACCGAGCATATCGACCTGGGTCGCATTGGCGTTCAGGTTGGTCGAGTTCGGCGGAAGGTTGGCGTTGCCGCCATCGGCCCAAGTGTATTCGAACCAGTCGAACAGCGTATGGAGGTTGGGGTCCGAGCTTGACCATCCGACTGGAGTCGAGGGGCTCCCCGTACTGCTTACCAGGACCTGCATGGCCTTGCCGTAGGACACCGTCACGCGGGCTGCCGACAGCTGCGGCAGCTGGACCGTGTATCGCTTCGCCGTGCCGGCATTCAGGCCAAAGGGCTGGAACTGGTTGTTTGTCGACGTAAACTGCGTCATGTCTCCGTTCGCGTTGGAGACGTAGTAGAATTTGCCGTTATAGTTCGCCCAGATGTAGACATACATGTCCTCGGTGCTGCCGGACTTGTTGACGATCACCAGCGGCACCGTATCCAGGCCTATATTGTTGGCGGCTTCAACCTTTTCCTGCGCTGTGATTGCGACAACCGCCGCCAATACCGCGACTTTGACCCAGCCGAATGCTTTGAACACTTGCATCGCCCCCTTCCGACGAGACGCCACACCCGATGCATGGCGCCGCAGATGGGGCGCAACATATGCGATGAGCTATAAGTTTCCGTTACTGGAGGCGACTTAAATTAATCGGCTATATATATTCGACAGGCCGACGATAGGCGAGCATCGGCCAATACCGGAGCCGGCGCTGGCCGCGGCGCAGCCGGCGGACGCCGGGGAGCCTCACAGCGCCTTGACGATCTCGTCGACCATCTTCTTGGCGTCCCCGCACAGCATCATCGTGTTGTCCTTGTAGAACAGCGTGTTGTCGATGCCGGCATAGCCCGAGGCGAGCGAGCGCTTGACGAACAACACGGTTTTCGCCTTGTCCACGTCGAGGATCGGCATGCCGTAGATCGGCGAGGAGGGATCGTCGCGCGCTGACGGGTTGGTCACGTCGTTGGCACCGATCACGAAGGCGACGTCGGCCTGCGCGAACTCCGAGTTGATGTCCTCGAGCTCGAACACCTCGTCGTAGGGCACGTTAGCTTCCGCAAGCAGCACGTTCATATGCCCGGGCATGCGGCCTGCGACCGGATGGATGGCATAGCGCACGTCTACGCCCTCCGCCTTCAGCTTGTCGGCCATCTCGCGCAGCGTGTGCTGGGCTTGGGCCACCGCCATGCCGTAGCCCGGCACGATGATCACCTTGCCGGCGTTCTTCATCAGGAACGCCGCATCGTCGGCCGAGCCCTGCTTGACCGGGCGCTGCTCGGCATCGCCGGCCGGGCCGGCCGACTCGCCGGCGTAGCCGCCGAGGATCACCGAGATGAAGGAGCGGTTCATCCCCTTGCACATGATGTAGGAGAGGATGGCGCCCGAGGAGCCGACCAGCGCGCCGGTAATGATCAGCGCCGTATTGCCCAGCGTGAAGCCGATGCCGGCCGCCGCCCACCCCGAGTAGGAGTTGAGCATCGAGACGACCACCGGCATGTCCGCCCCGCCGATCGGGATGATCAGCAGCACGCCCAGCGCCAGCGCCAGGACGGTGATCGCCCAGAAGTCGACATGCGCCTCCGACACGACGAAGCCGTAGACGAAGAAGATCATCAGCAGGGCGATGCCGATGTTGATGTAGTGCCGGCCTGGCAGCATGATCGGCTTGCCGCTCATCCGCCCGTCGAGCTTCAGGAAGGCGATGATCGAGCCGGTGAAGGTGATCGCGCCGATTGCCGCGCCGATCGACATCTCGACCAGGCTCGCTCCGTGGATCGAGCCGGGGATGCCGATGCCGAAGGCCTGCGGGGCATACATCGCGGCGGCCGCCACCAGCACGGCGGCGAGGCCGACCAGCGAATGGAAGGCGGCGACGAGCTGCGGCATCGCGGTCATCGGGATGCGCCGGGCGATCGTGGCGCCGACGCCGCCGCCGATGGCGATGCCGACGACGATCAGCGCCCAGGTGCCGAAGCCCGAGGGCCTAGCCAGGAACAGCGTGGTGAGGATGGCGATCGCCATGCCGACCATGCCGAACATGTTGCCCTGCCGGGACGTCTCCTGGCTCGACAGGCCCCTGAGCGCCAGGATGAACAGGACGGCGGAGATCAGGTAGAGAACGGCGGTGATATCTGCGGTCATCGCCGTGCCCTCACCTGGTCTTCTTCTTGTACATGCCGAGCATTCGCTGTGTGACGAGGAATCCGCCGAAGATGTTCACCGAGGCGAGCACCAGCGCGATGAAGCCCAGCGCCTTGGCCCAGACCGGCCCGCTCGCATCGGCCACTCCCGCCGCCGAGACTCCGACCGCCAGCAATGCGCCGACGACGATCACCGAGGAGATGGCGTTGGTCACCGACATCAGCGGCGTGTGCAGGGCCGGTGTCACCGACCACACGACGTAGTAGCCGACGAACACCGCCAGCACGAAGATCGAGAGCTGGAAGACGAAGGGATCGATCCCCGCCCCCGTGGTGGCATGCGCTGCCGCGGCTACCGACTGGGCCACCGCCTCGGCGTGGCGCTCGGCGGCTTCCGCCGCCTGGCGGGCGATGTCGGCGAGCTTTTCGGCGCGCTGGACTGCCTGTTCCGGCGTCATCTCGGTCTACTCCCCCTTGGACATGAAGGACGGATGCACCACGGCACCCTCGCGCGTCAGCGCCGTCGCCTTGACCAGTTCGTCGTCCCAGTTGATGGCCAGCGCCTTCGTCTCCTTGTCGATCAGGGTCTCGACGAACGCAAAAAGGTTGCGGGCATAGAGCCCCGAGGCGGTGGTCGCGATCCGCCCGGCGACATTGAGGTAGCCGACGATCTTGACCCCGTTGACATCGACCACCTCGCCGGGAACCGCACCCTCGACGTTGCCGCCGCGCGCGACCGCGAGGGCGACGAGGATGGAGCCGGGCTTCATCGAAGCGACCATCGCCGCCGAGACGAGGCGCGGCGCCGGCCGGCCGGGAATCAGCGCCGTGGTGATGACGATGTGCTGCTTGGCGATATGCGAGGCGACCAGTTCGGCCTGCTTGGCCTGGTACTCCTTGGACATTTCCTTGGCGTAACCGCCGGCGGTCTCGGCCTGGCGGAACTCGTCGTCCTCCACGGCGACGAACTTGGCGCCGAGCGATTCGACCTGCTCCTTGGCGGCGGGCCTGACGTCGGTCGCCGTCACGACCGCGCCCAGGCGGCGGGCGGTGGCGATCGCCTGCAGCCCCGCGACGCCCGCACCCATCACGAAGACGCGCGCGGCGGGCACGGTGCCGGCCGCCGTCATCATCATCGGCAGCGCCCGGTCAAACTCGGCCGCCGCGTCGATCACCGCGCGGTAGCCGGCGAGGTTCGCCTGGCTCGACAGCACGTCCATCACCTGTGCGCGGGTGATGCGCGGCATCAGTTCCATCGCAAAGGCCACCGTGCCGGTGCCGGCGATCTCGGCCAATGCCGCCTCGTTGCCGTAGGGGTCCATGATGCCGACGACCGCGGCGCCCGTCTTCAGCTTCTTCAGTTCGCCCGCGCCGGGGCGGCGAACCTTCAGCACTACGTCAGCGTCCTTCAGCACCGCATCCGCGGTCTTGACGATGCTCGCCCCGGCCTCCTTGTAGGCCTCGTCGGGGATGCTCGAGCGCTGGCCCGCGCCAGCCTGCACGGCGACCTCGGCGCCGAGCGCGAGGAACTTCTTCACCGTCTCCGGCGTCGCCGCGACCCGCGGCTCCGACGTGTCGGTCTCCCTAATGACGGCAATCTTCATGCGCCTCTCCACTTACGCCCGCCAGACTCCGCACGCCCGCACGCGTCGCGTGGGTGCGACGACCGTCGTGCCGACGGTCTCAACCGAGCAGGAGCTTCAGCACCAGTATGAACAGCGTGACTGCGGCAACCGGAACCACGGAACCATTGGCCATCGCCCCGACGGCCGTCGCGATGGTCGCGAGCACGATGCCGAGCCCGGCGAGCCCCCAGGATCCGCCAACGCCGCCGACCGCCAGCATGATCACGACGGCGATGCAATATGCCGTCCCCAGTACCGCGAGATGGATGAAGCCCGTATAGGTTTGCCGGTGGGCTTCGTAGTCCATGCTCGATTCGGTGTGGCTGGCCATGCGCGTCCCCCGGATATGGAGAGGTTTTCGGATCAGGCGCCCTTATAGCAGAGCAGTTGCCGAGGGCAATGCGGCGCCGGGCCGCCGTCGCGTAATGGCAAGCGCTTTCGGCCGGCACGCAGGTGGGTTAAGCTGGAGCCGTACCAGCAGGCCCAGACCGGCGGGCAGCCGGGCGAGTCTGCATCCGAACCCTCCTGCCCGCCGCAGGGGTCCTGCCCCTGCCAGCCTCCGCCGCCAGATAGCGCGCCCGGCCCCGAGAGCTCGGCTCCCTGTCCCCGGCTCTGTCAAGGATTCCGGAATGAGCGATCACACCAGCAAGACCCGCACCCAGGCGGAGACCGCGTTCAGAAAGACGCAGAAGGCCGCGCGCGACGAGGCGAGGTCCGAGGCGATGCGCGAGTATGAGGATCAGGCCGCTGCGACGCGCGAGAAATCGGCGCGCCTGAAGGCGTTGCGGCTCGCCAAGGAGGCCGCCGACAGCAAGGCCGCGGCCGAAGCGAAGCAACCGGCGGCGAAGAAGAAGAGGCCGGCGGCGAAAGCTCCGACGAAGTAGGCCGGGCATGGAAAAACCCGGCGCCCAATGGTCGCCGGGTTCGAAATCCGCAACCGGGTCCAGCCGGACCCGAAGCCGATGCGGCAGGTCAGGCGGCCTGCAGGTTCGCGGCGGCCAGCTTGCCGCTGCGGCTGTCGGTCTTGACCTCGAAGGAGACCTTCTGCCCCTCGGCCAGGCCGCGCATGCCGGCGGCTTCCAGCGCGGTGGCGTGGACGAACACGTCCTTCGAGCCATCGTCGGGCTGAATGAAGCCGTAGCCACGGTCGGCGTTGTAGAATTTCACGGTACCAGTCGACATAGTCGTTTCCTTGAACAAAGCGCACAAACGCGCATCGGGCCGTGCGACCATCGCACGACCGCCATCCGAATTGAGCGATTTCTTGAAGGAAACCCCGTTGGGGCAGGCCAGCAAGTCAGGCTGCAAGCTCGAACGATGTTCATATAGGCCACGTCGGGCACGGACACAAGGCGCGCCCGACCAATTACGTTGCGGCCGACCTGTAGTTCGGCGCCGTGCCGGTCCCGCAGCCGAGCTTGTATTGTCTGCCGGTCGATCATACGTCGACGCCCGACAGTTCCCCCCGCAGGCCCAGGATCGAGGTCCGTCCCACATGTTCCACGTCGATGTTCCCACCCTTCCTGAAATCCGCGACCTCGTCGCCGTCCGCGCCGATGCCTGCGTCTCGATCTTCCTGCCGACGACGCCGCTCACCCAGGATGTCGAGGCAAGCCGGATCGAATTCGGCAATCTCGCCCGGCAGGCGCGCGAGCAGCTCGAGGCGGCGGTGTTCGACAAGCGCCGGCTGGCAGAACTGATGGAGCATTTCGACGACCTCGCCGAGGATGACGAGTTCTGGCGGCTGCAGGCACGGAGCCTCGGCGTGCTCGCCACGCCCGACCAGCTGCGCACCTTCCGACTCGCCAACGCACTGACTCCGCTGGTGGAGGTCTCCGACCGCTTCCACCTGAAGCCGCTGCTGCGGGCGGTGACCTTCCCGCATTCGGCCTATGTGCTCGCGCTGTCGGAGAATGCGGTGCGTCTCGTCGAGGTTTCGGCCGAGCTGCCCGCCGTGACGGTGCGGGTTCCGCATCTGCCGAAGGATGCGGCGAGCGCCATCGGCAAGTCGACACTGAACGACCGGTCGCACAGCCGGCGCATCCACGGATCAGAGGGCCAGAACGTGCGCTACCGGCAATACGCGCGGCAGGTTGACGGGGCGCTGCGTCCTGCCCTTTCGGGCCATCACACGCCGCTGATCCTTGCCGCCACGGGCCGACTCGCATCGGTCTACCGGACTGTCAACAGCTATCCGGGCCTGCTGCCGGAGGGAATCGAGACCAGTCCCGACCGGATAAGCGACGCCGACCTCGCCGAAGCCGCCCGTCCCGTGCTGGACGCGGCCTATGCCCGCGAGATCGGCGAGATGAAAGCACTCTACGAAACCCGTGCCGGCCAGGGACGGGCGACTACCGACCTGTCGGATGCGGCGCGCGCGGCAACCTTCGGCGCAGTCGAGGTGCTGCTGGTCGACATCGACACGGTGGTACACGGAACGGTCGACGAGGAAACCGGCGCGATCACGCTCGCCGACGGGCCGGGCGCGGCCAGCTACGGCGTCGTCGACGAGATCGCGGGCCGGGCACTTGCCAGCGGCGCGCGGGTGCTGGGCGTCCGCAAGGAGGACATCCCCCAGGGCGCCGAGCTCGCCGCCGTGCTGCGCTACGCAGTCTGAACGGGGCTGATCCCGGGGGCGACGTCCCGTGGGCGCCAAGTCAAGTTGCCGGCGGACAAGTACCACCGTCATCCCGGACGGCCGAAGGCCGATCCGGGATCGGGAGGGCACTCCCGTCGCGCAGTTGCGCCTCGATCCCGGCTCTACGCTGCGCTTCGGCCGGGATGACGCGCCTTTATCTGGCGCCCTTGGGCGACTTCCGGGGATCAGTGCAGGTCCCGGGTGTAGACGAATTTCGGCATGTTCCAGTTGTAGCGGAGCGCCAGCAGCCTGAGCGCCAGCCCGACGGCCATGGCCGTGACCATCACCGCCTCGTGCGGAAGGCCGAAGCGCGTTCCGCCGACATAGATCGCCCCTGTCACCACCGAGACGCTGGCGTAGAGCTCGCTGCGGAACAACAGCGGCACGTCGTTGCACAAAACGTCCCGCAGGACGCCGCCGAGGCACCCCGTGATCATGCCGGCGACGATGACGATCAGCAGCGGCTGGTCCATCGCCATCGCCACGTTGCAGCCGATCACCGTGAACACCACCAGCCCGATCGCGTCGAGCAGGAGGAAGGCATGGCGCAGCCGGTGGACGATCCGCGCGATCGCGATGGTGGCGAGTGCCGCGCCGGCGGTGATGATCAGGTACTCCGGGTGCGCGACCCAGGTCAGCGGATAGTGGCCGAGCAGCACGTCACGGATCGAGCCGCCACCCAACGCTGTGATGCAGCCGAGCATGGCGACGCCGAACCAGTCCATGCTGCGCCGCCCCGCCGCCAGCGCCGCCGTCATCGCCTCGGCGGTGATCGCCACCAGAAAGACGGCGTGCAGGATCTCTTCGCTCATCGGGTGCTCCCCCTAGGACCGCGCGGGACCGGCGGCCGATTCGAGGAAGACTAGCGCGTCCCGGCGTCCCCCGGCACACCGACCGTCGCGCGTGTCGCGCCCCGCCGTTCAGCAGCTCGGCTCCGGGGTTTGATCTTTAGCAAGGCGCAAGCATTCAAGTCGGCGAATATTTCCTGGTGTCTGCCGCGCGCCGAGTGGTCGTGCTCCGCCGAGTGCCTGGCAGGCGCTTGATGATGTCTGCAAAGCGAGGGTCCAAATGTCGTTCGGTATGTTGCGGGGCAATCCCCTGCGAGCCGCTGCCGTTGCGCTCGCCGCACCGCTGGCGCTCATCTCGGGACCGCTGTCGGCGGCCCAATGTGTGAAGCCGGTCGAAGGGTTCGAGCTGATCACCAAGGCACCGGTCGACGAGTGCTTCAATGGGGTCGGCAAACGCTATCCCAAGCTGACTGGCGAAACCTGCGCCAAGGGCGAGCCCAAGCGCAACGAAGCCTATGTCTGGGGACTCGCCAAGACCGGAAGCGGCCACCTGTACTGGGGCACGGTGGCGAACTCGCCCTGCGTGTTCTTCGGCGGACTTGGCGATTCTGCACTCCCGGTCGACGTGCCGCCGCTCTATGCACCGGAGAACGGCTGGGTCTGCGAGTTCGACAAGGCCTGGTACTCCAAGCAGAATCCGCAACTCGGCAAGCTCGGCGACTGGCGGCCGGCGTCGATCTACCGCATGAACGCCTGCACGCAGCAGGTCGAGGAGCTGACGCCCAATACGGACGACATCGACGATCTTCTCGGCATCCGCGCCGCCGGCACGGTCGGCAATCTGGTGCTGATGGGTGGCCCCGGCGGCGTCCAGGAAGGCATGGCCGGCCCCAATGAGGGCAATTCCGTTTACATGTACGCCTACGAGGCCAAGAGCGGAAAGTTCCTCGGGTCCAAGAAATTCGACGAATTCATCAACGTCCGGCAGTTCATCACCCATCAGGGCGTGCTCTATTCGGGCATGACGCTCAAGGGGAACGGAAACGGCCAGATTGTAAGGTGGTCTGGGAATCCCAAGAATCCCTTCGCCTATAAGGTCGTCGGCACTACCAAGTCTCGGCCCGACAATTTTGCCATTCACGAAGGGCGTCTGTTCGCCTCCACATGGCCGAATGTGACCCTGGGCGCCGGCAAGGTGAAGGCCAAGGCCGGCGTCATCATGAGTCCGGTGATCCCCGCCGGCGGCCTGACGCCCGCTTACAAGAAGCAATGGCAGACCGTATGGACCGTCGACGAATATGAGCCGGATCGCGTGACGGCCGCCTCCTACGCTGGTGGCGCCATCCAATCATGGAAGGGACAGCTTTACTGGGGCACGATGCACTTCCCCACCGCGAGCCTGCTGGCCCACTACGCGGCCTATGGTGCGACCTGGGATTCCCCGGAAGGCTTCGCCGCTACGGTCGCATCCACCCACCGTGCCACTGCAGTGTTTCGCGGCAAGGATTTCGGCAATCAGCAGCAGAAGGTCGAGTTGCTGTACGGCGAAAGCGCGTTGATGGCTTACTATCCCAAGATGAAGGCATTCGGCTTGACGCCCACCAAGGCCGGTCCGCCGCGCTTCGGCGCTTCGGGGTTCGGTTCGCCGTTCAACGCCTATGTCTGGGAATCCGGCATAACGGCTGGACACCTGTATATGGGCACATTCGACTCGAGCCGCATCTGGTCCGCAGCGATCGAGGCCCTGTCCACGTCGATGGGGTTGGTACCACAGGCTGTGCTTGACCTGCTTAAGGACATGATGCCGGATCCGCAGGCCATGGGTGCCGACCTCTACCGGTTCGAGAAGCCGAACCAGGCCGCCGTTGCGGCGGACCTCAATGGCGGCGGCAACTCGGCCAACTACGGCTACCGGACCATGATAAACGAGAAGAAGTCGATTTGGCTCGGCACTGCCAACCCCTTCAACCTCGACCCGAAGGGGGGATGGGAGATCATGCGCTACACGCCTGTTCCTCCCGCGCCCTGACACTGCGCGGAACGGCGAATTGCGGGCGGGCCCTCAGGCCCGCTCGCCGACGCCGGCGCGCGCCA
>JAEYRQ010000414.1 GCA_023435545.1 Pseudomonadota bacterium
TGGACTGGGAGCTGTCGACGCTCGGCCATCCACTCGCCGACCTCGCCCATCTCGCCACGTTCTGGGACTTCGGGCCGGCCGAACTGGGCGGCATCGCCGGTCTGGACCATGCGGCAATGGGCCTGCCGACGCGGGACGCATTCATCGACGACTACCTGGCGGCCGGCGGCTGCGACGCGCCCATGATGCCCTTCCACCGCGCCTTCGCGCTGTTCCGCTACGCGGTGATCTTCGAGGGGATCGCGGCGCGACACCGCTCCGGCGTGGCAGCAGGCGAAGATGCCGCACGGATCGGCGCGCTGTCGGCGACCTGCGCCGCCAGGGCAATCGATATTCTCTCGCGCGACCACATCTGAACCGGAAGGAAACGGCCATGGACTTCGAATACAGCCAGAAGACGCGCGAGATGATCGGCCGGCTGGGGGCCTTCATGCAGGCGCACATCCTGCCGTCCAACCAGGCATTCCACGAGACGGCGGCGCGCGGCGAGTATCCGCTGGCGATCCTCGAACCGCTGAAGGCGAAGGCCTACGCCGAGGGCCTGTGGAACATGTTCATGCCGGATCTCGAGGAGAGCGATCCGGGCACGCGGCTGTCGAACCTCGAATACGCCCCGCTCGCCGAGATCATGGGCCGCGTGCCGTGGTCGTCGGAGGTGTTCAACTGCTCGGCGCCGGACACCGGCAACATGGAGATCCTCAAGCGCTTCGCAACGCCGGAGCAGACGGAGCGGTGGCTGGAGCCGCTGCTCCGGGGCGAGATCCGCTCGGTGGTGGGCCTGACCGAGCCCGACACCGCCTCCTCCGATCTCACCAACTTGACCACCACCATCCGCCGCGACGGCGATCACTACGTCATCAACGGCCGCAAGTGGTTCTCGACCGGGGCGAAGCATCCCAACGCGAAGATCTGCCTGCTGTTCGGCGTCTCCGACGACAGCCCGGACGCGCACCGGCACCACAAGCACTCCTTCGTCATCGTGCCGATGGACACGCCGGGCGTGGAGGTCGTGCGCGACGTGCCGATCATGCACCACCACGCGGCGGAGGGTCACTGCGAGGTCGTCTACCGCGATGTCCGGGTGCCGGTGGAGAACATACTCGGCAAGGAGGGCGACGGCTTCCTGCTCGCCCAGGAACGGCTGGGACCCGGCCGCATCCACCACTGCATGCGCACCATCGGCCAGTGCGAACTGGCGCTCGAACTGATGTGCGACCGGGCGTTGCAGCGCTCGACCTTCGGTCGCACGCTGGCCGAGCGCGCAAACATCCAGGACTGGATCGCCCAGTCGCGCTTCGAGATCGACCAAGCCCGCCTGCTGATGCTGCGCGCCGCCTGGAAGATGGACCGCGAGGGTGCCAAGGCGGCGCGGGTCGACGTCTCGGCGATCAAGGTGGGCGCGGCGCGGCTGCAGACCACCGTCGTCGACCGGGCGATGCAGGTGTTCGGCGCCGCCGGCATCACCCCCGACACGCCGCTGAGCTACCTGTGGAGCTGGGGCCGGGCGCTGCGCTTCATCGACGGACCGGACGAAGTGCACCTGATGGTGATCGCCCGCGACGAACTGGGCAAGGCGAAGACCGCGACCGGACGCAACGCCGCCCATTTCGTCAGGCCGCACTGAGGACGGCGATGACGCCGACGCCACACCTTCGGCGGGAATCCCGCTTCGGCGACCGCGTCATCCTGTGCGCGGCCGATCGACCGGCAAACGTGCATGCGATGCTGGCCGAGGCCGTAGTCGCCCGCCCCGGTGCGGAGGCGCTGATCTGCGGCGAGACCCGCATGACCTACGCGGATCTCGACGCGGAGGTGGCGCGGCTCGCCGGCGGTCTGAAGGCACACGGCATCGGGCGTGGCGAGCGGGTGGCGCTGCTTCTGGGCAACGGCATCGCGTTCGTCGCCCTCACCTACGCGATCGCCCGGCTGGGAGCGATCCTGGTGCCGCTGTCCATCCGCGACCAGATGCCCGGCATCCGCCATGCGCTGACCGATTCCGGCGCGAAGCTCCTCGTCGCGGAGGCAGCCTTTGCCGGGATCGTCCCGCCCCCGGCGGAGACGCCTGAGCTTGCCCACCGCGTCGCCATCGGCAGCGCCGAGGGCTTCTCGGCGTACGAGACGCTTCGCGGCCATCCACCGATCAACGAGGCGGCGGATATCGGCGAGGAAGAGACTGCCGCTATCCTCTACACCTCCGGCACCACCGGCCGTCCCAAGGGCGCGATGCTGACCGGCCTCGGCATCGTCCACTCGGCCACGAGCTACCGCGACGCGATGGCGCTTGGGCCGGGGGATCGAACCATCGTCGTGGTGCCGATGAGCCATGTCACCGGCCTCGTCGCCGGCATCCACGCGGCGGTGCGGGCCGGCGGCGCGATCATCGTGGAACGCGAGTTCGATGCCCTGCGATTCCTCGAGACCGCCGCCCGCGAGCGGATGAGCTTCACCGTCATGGTTCCGGCGATGTACAATCTCTGCCTGCATCGGGCCGACCTGTCGGCCTACGACCTGTCGGCCTGGCGGGTCGGCGCCTATGGTGGCGCGCCGATGCCGGAGCCGACGATTGCACGGCTGGCACAGGAGCTTCCGGGCCTCGGCCTGATGAACTGCTACGGCGCGACCGAGACCACCTCTCCGGTGACCATCATGCCCGCCTCGCAGACGTCGGCGCGGCGCCTGAGTGTCGGACTTCCCGTGCCGGGCGCCGAGATCCTGGTGATGGACGAGGACGGTCGCGAGGCCGCGCCCGGCGAACCCGGCGAGCTCTGGCATCGGGGACCGATGGTGGTGCCGGGCTACTGGCGCAACCCGGAAGCCACGGCTCGCGAGTTCGTGTCCGGGTTCTGGAGGTCGGGCGACATCGGATCGAAGGACGCCGACGGGTTCGTCTACGTCCACGACCGCAAGAAGGACATGATCAACCGCGGCGGCTACAAGATCTTCACCGCACAGGTGGAGAGCGTGCTGCTGGCCGCCCCCGGCGTGCGCGAGGCCGCCGTCATCGCCAAGCCCTGCCCGATCCTCGGCGAACGGGTGCACGCCGTCGTCACGCTTGCGGCGGACGCCGCGCCCGACGACCAGGCGCTCGCCGCCCATTGCGCGGCGGCGCTCGCCGACTATCAGCGCCCCGAGAGCTTCACCTTCCGGACCGACCCGCTGCCGCGGAACGCCAATGGCAAGGTGATGAAGCGGCTGCTTCGCCAGGAACTCGGATTCGTCAGCGACGGCTGACCAACAACGACCCGTCGCCGATCCGGCACGGGCTGACGGCATCAGAAACGAAACAACCAAAGGGAGACTACGCCAATGACCGCCTCCACCCGCAAGGGGATCACGGCGATCGCAGCCATCGCCGCGCTCGCCGCCACCGCCGCGACCGCACCGAAGGCAGATGCGCAGGATCTGATGATCTCGTCCTCGCTGCCGCAGGTCCATTTCTGGACCGGACAGTTCCTCGACCCGTTCGCCGATGCGATGGAGGCGGAGACGGGCGTCACCTTCACGCGCTTCTATGCCGGTGAGCTGGTCGGCATCGGGCGCGACCTCGACGCGCTGCAGGGCGGCACGGTGGACGTCGCCTCGCCGCTGCTCGCGCCCTATCATCCGGGCATCTTCCCGCTGTCCGACATCACCCAGCTGCCGGTCTACAACACCGACTCGCCGGCGATCACCCGTGCGTTCCAGAAGCTGCTCGACAGCGACGCGGAGCTGAAGGACGGCAAGACGTTCTACGACTACGAGATCGGCGACAAGGGCATCGTCGCCTGGGCGCTCGGCGCGACGGGTGCCTACGCGATCTCGACCTCGGGCAAGGAGATCGCGGCGCCGGCCGACTTCCAGGGCCTGCCGATGCGTGCGGGCGCGGCGCTGCAGACCATGACGCTGGAACGGCTCGGCGTCACCCCGGTCACCATGCCGGCCGCGCAGGCCTACGAGGCGCTTTCGCGCAAGACCATCGAGGGCATCCTGCTGTCGGTCGCCGACTGGAAGTCCTACTCGCTGACCGACACGCTGAAGTTCACCATCGACGGCGTCGCGCTCGGCCACTGGGAATCCTACCACGCGATCTCGCAGGAGGCCTGGGACAAGCTCTCGGACGAGCAGAAGCAGGCCTTCGACCGGATCGCGCGTGAAACCGCGATCAAGAACGCCGAGTTCATCGAGGCGCAGGCCGACGAGGTGCGCGCCGAGGCCGAGGGCAACGGCGCGGTGTTCCTGATGGTCGAGGAGATGACGCCGGAGATCCAGGCGCACATCGCCACCGCCGCGCGCGACACCTGGGCGCAGTGGATCGAGCAGACCGAGGCGAACGGCCACCCCGCCCGCGCCGCCGCCAAGCAGTGGGCCGAGCTGATCCAGGCCGAGGGCGGCGTGCTGCCCGAGGGCGTCAAGGAACTGCTCGCCGACTGATATGACGGCCACCATCCTCGCGTCATCCCGGAAGCCGCGTCCTCGGTCAGCCCGTTGGTGAACTCGCCGGGCTGGGGCGCGCGCCA
>JAEYRQ010000474.1 GCA_023435545.1 Pseudomonadota bacterium
ACCCAATCCGGACAAGCCGCGTAAGCGGCCCGCCGGCCGAGGGCGCAGCATACGCATCGCGGCGATCTGGGGCACCATGGCGGCGGCCTCGGTCGTCGCGCTGGTCCATTCGGCCATGAGCGATGCCGGCCGCGCTCGCGTGGCGATGCTGTTCGAGCCTCGGCCGATCGTGGTTGCGGACCGCGATTTGCAGGCTGACATCGCCCGAATGACCAACGAGATCACGCGGTTGCGGTCCGAGACGCGCCTGCTTGCGCTCGAGAAGGAGGCTATGCAGATCAAGATGGCCGTCCTGGAATCGGAGATCGGCCCGCTGACTGGTTCGATCCCCGATGCGGCACGGGCGGACCTGCAGGAGACCGGCGAGGAACCGTCTGCGTACACTCCTCCGCTTGGTGACCTGTCTTCTAACACTCCCACGGGCGGCAATCAGCGTCCGGCGGATGGGCAGCTTGCCGACGACGTCGAGGTCGGCTTCCAGCCGCTGCCGCTTGACCTGCGGGCCGACGATCCGGCCGCGGCGCCGTCGCAAAGCGACATCCACCAGCACCTGGCCAGCATGGCGCATCCGGCCGCGCGCAACCTGGCCACCGAGATCTCGCGCACCCGGTTCGCCGTCGAGATCGGCTCCGGGGACACCATGGGTGACGTCAGGGAGCTCTGGCGGCGACTGTCGCGCGAGCACCGGCCCCTGATCGGCGGGCTCGACCCGGCGGTGGCGATCGCCGAACAGGACGGCGCTCTGAAGCTCCGCCTCCTGGCCGGTCCCTTCCAGAACGCGGCCGACGCGATCCAGCTGTGCGCGCTTCTGGTCGGGCGCGGCGTAGACTGCCGTGCCGTGCCGAGCCTGGGTCAGCAACTCGTCATGCAGTAGGAACATGCCCACCATGCCGCGTCGCGGCTGACCTGGCGTTCAATACTGCTCCACACTGGCACCTGTCGCGCCCTTTCGTGCCCTCGCCAAATCGGAATGCCCGTCGTGTCGGACCGCGCTCGCGCATACTTGATCCTGTTACTGATTCCGATGTTCTTCTCCACGAACATCGTCATCGGCCGCGCTGCGATCACGAGCGTCGAGCCGTGGACGCTGGCGTTCTGGCGCTGGGCGCTGGCGAGCTTGATCCTGCTGCCCTTCGCCTGGCAAGGGGTGCGGCTGCACGCGGCGGCGCTGATCGCGCAGTGGAAGCTGATCGTCCTGCTGGGATTCCTCGGCATGGTCGCCTGCGGCGGCGGGGTCTATCTGTCGCTGAAGTCGACGACGGCGACCAACGGCACGCTGATCTACACCTCCTCCCCGGTCTTCGTGCTGCTGCTGGAGGCGGTCTTCCGCGGCCAGAAGATCGCGTTGCGCCAGGTCGTCGGCATTGTGCTCGCAATCCTGGGCGTGGCGACGATCGTGCTGCGCGGCGATTTCGCACGGCTCATGGCGCTGGAGTTCAATATCGGGGACCTCGGTATTGCGCTGGCAGCCTTCGCCTGGGCGGTCTACTCGGTGATCCTCAAGCGACCGGTATTCAGGACCCTGCCGACCGTGCCGCTGTTCTTCGCCGTTTCCTCGGTTGGCACGTTGTTGTTGGTGCCGTTCATGGCCTTCGACGCCGTCACCACCGGCAGTCTGCCGGTATCCGCGAGCGCCTGGACCAGCATCCTCGGCCTGGCGGTGCTGTCCTCGGTGCTGCCGTTCCTGGCCTACCAGTACGGCGTGAAGATCGTCGGGCCCTCCGTCACGTCGGTCTTTTTGTACTTTCTGCCGGTCTATGGCGTCACCTTCGCGGCGATCTTCCTCGGCGAGGCGTTCCACGCCTATCACGCGGCCGGATTCGTGCTGGTGATGGTTGGCGTGGTGCTCGCCACGGCCCCGTTCGAAGCTATCAGGGCGCGCCGCGCCTCGGCCGCTACCTAAGCCGCTGCTGCTGCAGCCGCTCGAATGGCCTCGATGTTCGCGCGGTAGCTGTCGACCCCTTGCCCCCGGAAAACGGCCGAGCCTGCGACGAGGACGTCCGCGCCGGCTGCCGTCACCTCGCCGGCCGTCTGCGGCGATACCCCGCCATCAACCTCCAGTCGGACATCGCGATCCCCGATCTTCTCGCGTATGCGCCGGATCTTGGGCAGCATCGATGGCAGGAACGACTGGCCTCCGAAGCCCGGGTTGACCGTCATGACGAGAATGAGGTCGACCGCATCCATGACGTAGTCGAGCACGCACTCGTGGGTCGACGGGTTGAGCGACACCCCTGCCCTGCATCCCAGGTCGCGGATCGCCCTCAGCGATCGCTCCAGATGCGGACTGGCCTCGGCATGAACCGTGATGATGTCGGCGCCTGCTTCGGCGAAGGCGGCGAGGAAGGGATCGGCCGGAGCAATCATCAGATGGACGTCCAGCACCCGGTCGGTGACCGGCCGCAGGGCCTTCACCACCAGCGGGCCGATGGTGATGTTTGGCACGAAGTGACCGTCCATGACGTCGACGTGGATCCAGTCGGCTCCGGCCGCGACCACGTCGCGGACCTGCTCGCCCAGGCGAGCGAAGTCGGCCGAGAGGATCGACGGGGCGATGAGCGGGGTTGGGAGCGGGGCTGGCATGACGGCTCCTGTTGCGGCGGTTCCGGTTAGAACCTCTGGCCAGATCGGAATCAAGCTTTTCTAACAGCTTGCGCAGACACTGTTCGACCGGTTATCCACCGGTTCTGCACAGGCTTGATCCACGGACGTTGCGTAAGCCGGCAACCAATGAGCTAAATCAGGACGCGGTGGACTTGAACGGACCGGAGACCATGTCGCGCGACGCGGCCAGCCCCGTCGGCATACCCTGGTATCGCCGACGCGACTACGAACGCATACTGGCGCTCATGACCGACGCCGGGCACCTGCCGCGTTCCTACGAGAACTGGCGCCACAAGGCGGAGACACTGGAACAGCGGCTGCGCGAGAGCGGCCATCAGGCGGTCCGTGCGGTGATTGATCCGAAGGACTTCGCCCGCTGGTGCGCGTCCAACCGCCTGAAGGCCAATGCGCAGGCCCGCCTGCTCTATGTCGAGCAGGGCCGCGAGGTGCCGCAGGGCTAGGTCCCTCAGTTCGAGTTGGGCGGTGGCGCGGCCGCTGCCTCGATCAGTCCGAGCTGTTCGAGGAAGGCACGGTGGCTGGCAGCCACGGCGGCTGCATCGGCCGAGCGGGTCCCCCAGTCATCGAACACCAGGAGCGAGATCTGCCGCAGCCGCTCGCGCGAGGGCTTCGACAATTCCAGCAGCGTGGCACCCCCGCGCCGGGTCTCGCCGCGGGCGGCGGCCTCCGCCGCACGGAATGCGCGGCGCTGTTCGGCGGCGAACTCCGCTGCCTTGCGCTCGAACAGGCTCCGCGCGGCCGGCGACAGCCGCTCCCAGGCCGCCAAAGACAGCGACAATTCGAGAGCGGGCATCGAGTGCCCTGCCCTGACGGCGAAGCGTTCCGGCCCGTACAGGCCGGCAGCGAGATTGGCGGCGAGCGTCGACCAGTCGGCGCCGTCGATGCGCCCGGCTTCGAGCGCCTGCACGGCGTCGCGGCCGCTGAGCTGGAGGACGGTGACGCCCGACCGCTCGAGAAGATCGCCGACGGGACCGCGCGAAGCCCGAATCCGGCGGCCGGCGATATCGGCGAGGATGCTGGCGGGGCGGTTCATCACCAGCCACTCCTCCGGCCAGTGGACGAAGGTGACCAGCCGTGCGCCGTGCCGGGCATAGATGTCGCGGGCGATGTCGAGCCCGCCGCCCTCGGTGAACCAGCGGTCGCGTGCGTCGGCGTCCGGATAGAGCGCCAGCGTGTCGCCGAGCAGCGCGAAGGCCGGGTCCGTCGCGGCGAAATAGGCCGGCGAGGCGTAGTGGCCGTCGATCAAACCTCTGGCCATCGCCTCGAGCGTCTGGTCGGGTGCAGCCAGCCGGCGGGGGCTGACGACCTCGATGTCGATCTCGCCGCCCGATGCCGCGCGCAACTCATCCGCGAAGGACAGGAGGCCCTCGGTCGCGACCGAGCCGGGCTCATCGAAGGACTGGATGCGCAGCGTCTCGGCCCGCAGGCAGGTGGCGGCGGCGCAGGCCGCCAGGACCAGCACCAGGGTGCGCAGGCTTCGCAAGACCATTGACTGCTCCGGCCGTTCCGACAGACCGTGCTTGCCTCTGAAGGCGGCGCCGGTCAACCGGCAGCGTAGCGGCGCAGGCCGTTGCGCACGCCGGAGACCAGCAGCGAGAGCAGGAACAGCGCAAACGCTGCGACCACGATCGATGGGCCGGCGGGCGTATCTGCGATCAGCGATGCGTTGAGCCCCGCAACAACCGCGATCACCCCGGCGATGGCGGCGCCGACGGCCATCCGTTCCGGCGTCGAGGCGAAGGCGCGGCTCGCGGCGGCGGGGATGATCAGCAGTGAGGTGACGAGCAGGATACCGACGATCTTCATCGCGATGGCCACCACCACGGCGAGCAGGACGACGTAGACGATTTCGACGAGCCCGACATTGACTCCTTCGGCGCGCGCCAGGTCCCGGTCGACGGTGGCCGCCACCAGCGGCCGCCAGATGACGGCCAGCACCGCGAGCACGGCGACCGCGCCGAGGCCGATCGTGTAGACATCAGTCCGGCCGACCGCGAGGACGTCCCCGAACAGGTAGCCCATCAGGTCGATGCGCACCCATGTCATGAAGCCGAGTGCGACGAGGCCGATCGACAGCGCCGCATGCGAGAGGATGCCGAGCAGGGTATCGGCCGCGACCCTGGCGGCGCGCAGCAAGGCGACCAACAGGATTGCGACGACGAGCGTCATCGCGAAGACACCCGCCGTCGGTCCGGTGCCGAGCGCGATCCCCAGCGCGACACCCAGCAGCGCCGCATGAGCTGTCGTATCGCCGAAATAGGCCATCCTCCGCCAGACGATGAAGCATCCCAGCGGACAGGCCACCAGCGCGACGCCGATGCCGGCGAGAAGCGCGCGCATGAAGAAATCGTCGAGCATCACGCGCTTTCCCTTGCAGACCTGGCGCGGGTCGTCGCGCCCTCCCCTGGTGCGCCGAGGTCAGGGCCGGCGTGGTCGCAGCCGGGGCCGTGGCGGTGAGGTCCATGATCGTGCGCGCCGATCACCGCACCTGAGGGGTCGTGGCGATGGTCATGGGTATGCGGGTAGACGGCGAGCGCGTCGGCGGCGCCCGGGCCGAACATGCGCAGATACTCAGGGTTGCGCGAGACGTCGCGCGGCACCCCCGTACAGCAGACATGGCCCGCCAGGCAGAGCACCCTGTCGGTTGCGCGCATCACGACGTGAAGGTCGTGGCTGACCATGAGCACGCCGCAGCCGAGCCGGTCTCGCAGCGAGGCGATGAGCTGGTAGAGTTCGAGCTGCCCGGAGAAGTCGACGCTCTGCACCGGCTCGTCCAGCACCAGCAGATCAGGCGAGCCGAGCAGCGCCCTTGCGATCAGCACGCGCTGGAGTTCGCCGCCCGAAAGCACCTGGACGGGCCGGTCGCCAAGGTGCTCGACGCCGGTCTGGCGCAGCGCCCCAGCGACCTCGGCCGCCGTAGCGCGGCGGACCAGCGTCATCAGGCGGGACACCGTCAGCGGCATGGTGCGGTCGAGAGCGAGGCGTTGCGGCACGTAGCCGGTCTTCAGCCCGGGGCGACGCTCCACAGTACCCGCATTGGTCCGCTCGATGCCGATCAGCGCCTTGATCAGCGTCGTCTTGCCGCCGCCGTTGGGCCCGACGATCGAGACGATCTCGCCTGGACCAACGTCCAGGTGGACGCCGCGGACCAGCCAGCGGCCATCCCGACGCACGCCGAGCCCGCGGCAGGCGACCAGCCGGTTCTGCTGCTCGGCCGACGTCATGCGCGCCTCCGCGTCCGATGGCGCTTGAGCGCCTGTCGGCGATTGTTATACTGTAACATATGCAATACTATAACACCGTCCCCTTCTGATCGCACCCGGAGTTTCGCATGCCCCGCCCGTTGGCCCGCCTCTCAATCCCTGCCCTGCTGCTCGCCGCTCTCGGCGCGGCGCCCGCCGCCGCCGACGCGCCCGAGGTCGTGGCATCGATCAAGCCGGTGCATTCGCTTGTTGCCGGTGTAATGGGCGATCTCGGCACGCCGAGCCTTCTCGTCTCCGGTTCCGATTCGCCCCACACCTACGCGATGAAGCCGTCCGAGGCAGCCGCTCTGTCGCGCGCCGCCATCGTGTTCTGGATCGGCGAGGAACTTGAAACATTCCTCGCGCAGCCGATCGCCAACCTCGGTGCCAACGCCCGTAGCGTGGCGCTGATCGACAGCCCGGGGATGACGGTGCTGCAATACGAGGACGACCATGGCGAGGAAGCGGGTCATGACGATGACCACGACGATCACGCCGGCCACGGGCACAGCCACGGGCATGACGCCCACGACCATGATGACGATCATGGACACAGCCACGCGTCGGATGGCCACGACGATGACGACGACGGGCACAGCGACGCGGCGCACGACCATGACCACGATCATGACGGGGCCGATCCGCATGTCTGGCTGGATCCGCGCAACGCCGTGAAGATGGTCGACAACATCGCCGCGACGCTGGCGGATGCCGACCCCGCCAACGCTGCGACCTACCATGCGAACGCCGAGGCACTGCGTGAGCGGCTGCACGACCTCGAGCACGAGATCGCCGACCGGCTGTCGGCCTATCGCGACGTGCCCTACATGACGTTCCATGAGGCGTTCCGCTACTTCGATGCCCGGTTCGGCCTCGACAGCCACGGAGCCATTACGGTCAATCCGGATCGTCAGCCCAGTGCCCGTCGGCTTGGTGAGATCCGGGAGACGATCGGCGGCTTCGATCGCGTGTGCATCTTCGCCGAGCCGCAGTTCCCGCCGAAGATGGTGGCTGTCATCGTCGAGGGTACGGCTGCGCGGACCGGCACCCTTGATCCTCTGGGCGCCGAACTTGAGCCGGGAGCGGACCTGTATCCGCGCCTCCTCCAGCTGAATAGCGAGAATTTTGCCGAGTGTTTCGCCAGTACGATGTAGCGACACGACTGCCGGATAGTTAATTTCGATTGCTGTCCCTTGATGCTGCAATTATAGAGCGAGGCATGGGTGTATCCTCCCGCGACCTCGCCAGCCGGATCTCGCTCAGGCAGCTGCGCGTGTTAGGCGCCATAGGGGGTGACCGCTGCCTAAGGGGGG
>JAEYRQ010000570.1 GCA_023435545.1 Pseudomonadota bacterium
GGCAGATGGACTGGACGGTGATCGCCGGCTTCGGCGTCGCCGCCGTCATCCTGATCGCTCTCGCGGTCTTCCTGACCACCCGCGCCCGCGCCCGCCGCGAGGCCGCCGCCGCCATGGCGGCGGTCGCCGCACAGATCACCACGAAAGGATAGGCTCATGCCGACCATCATCATCATCGCGGCCGCCATACTCGTCGTCGCGCTGGCCGCCTTCTATCTCGTCCCCGCCGTCCGCGGATTGTTCCGCGACAGCGAGGTGCTGCTCTATGCCCGGCTTCAGACCTTCGCCGGTCTCGCGCTCGGCGCCATCGAACTGCTGGCCAGCATCGATCCTGGACTGATCGCGCCGTTCGTCGGCGAACAGTGGATGCCGTTCGTGCTGCTCTTGTCCGGCATCCTCACCGAGGTGCTCCGCCGCGCCCGGGCGGATGACCTCTAGATGCCCGGGCTCGAATGGATCCTCGGCGGCGCCGGCGCGGTCATCCTCGCCCTGCTCGCCGCCTTCATGAAGGGTCGGGCGGCCGGGCGCGATGCGGAGCGATCCCGCCAGCGCGACGCCGAACTGAAAGCTCACAAGACACGGGAGACCGTCGACGATGAAGTACGCCGTTCTGATCCTGATGCTGTTCGTGGCCGGCTGCGCGACTGGTCCGGCGACTGACTGCGCCGGCTTCAAGCCGATCCGGCCGACGCCGGCCGACGTCGACGCGGTGTCGGACCGCCTCGCCGCCGAGATCCTGGCACACAATGAGTTCGGCCGCGCGCATTGCGGCTGGACGCGCTGACAACCAGCGGGACGGACCGGCGCTGACACGTCGGCCCGCCCCTGACCACCACGACGAACACGGGGATCGTCGCGAATGGCTGTCATGGACGTTATCGACGCTCAGATGCGGTCGCCACCTGGACCGCGAAAGGCGGTTAATCACATGTCGACGACCTATCGGCGGATCGAATGGGCCTCGGCGCTCTGCATGGTGATCTGGGGCGGGCTACTGGCGCTCCCCGGCGACTCGCTCGCGGCACATCCGGCCTATCGCCCGATCCTCTGGGTCGGCTGGCGCGAGGAAGAACTCGCCATCCTGATCGGCCTTGCGGGCATCATCTGGTGCGCCGGCCTCTGGATCAACGGCCGGCTGGCGCCGTCACCCCTGCTGCGCATCGCCGGCTGCATCCTCGGCGCGGCGTTCTGGGGGAGCATTGCCACGCTGCTCACGCTTCATTCGCACCGGACCGGCGTCTGGGAGCCGGCCGGCGCCGCCTATGCGGTGCTGGCCGCCTTCGACATCTGGTCCGGCTATCACTCCGGCCGCGACCTGGCTGTGCAGAACCACCACACGGCCAGCAGGGTCATCGCGCGGATGAGGGGAGCCGGCCATGGGACCCGGGGGGATTGCTGAATGGGCCGCGTTCCTGACCGGCTTCGCGGCCGTCGCCGCGATCCTGGTGGGGCTGGTGCGGGGCGCCCGCGCGCCGCGGGACGACAAGGGCAGGGCCGAGCCGCCGATCGCGGATGAACTGCGCTGGCTGTCGCGGCGGATCGATGCGATGGAGCGGAACCTGCATGGCACGCTGCAGGAGATCCGGCGCGATACCGCCGAGCTGCTGCGCCGGCGGGATTGAGACGGGGTGGTCAGCCGGCCCGCGCGTCGATCTCCGCCTGGTCCATCTCCACCAGCGCCATCGCCATCAGACAGGCGACCAGCTCGAGGCCGAGCGCATCGGCCTCTGCGCCGGCGGCGACGATCGCCTCGCGCAGGGCCGCAATCCGTTGCTGCCGATCGTCCATCCCCCTCACTATCCCGCCGCCTCATAGGCGGTCTCCGCCGCATGAGCGGCCTCCCTGGCCGTGTCCTCGTAGCTCGTGCCGGCGTTCCTGTAGCCGCGGCTGACGGCCCATCGCCAGCGATCCCCCTGCGGCCCGCCCTCGACCCTGTAGATCCTCAGATAGTCGCCCCGCGGCAGGCCGGCCACGTGGAAGTCGTCCGGGTTCCTGTCATCGTCCGGCCATGTGCGGCGCCATGTCATGCGGATCGGTAGCTCGGGATCGGTCATCGGCAACATGGGAGCGCCGGGGTTGATCTGCGTCAAGCGGGCGCCGGCGGCGGATGGGAACGGGACGCGAACAAACTGTGCCACCTTGTGTGCCGACGCAAACCGCTTTTGTTCGCGCCAGCTGCGCGTACTGCGCGATCGCCCGTTGACCTCGAAGCCTTTGGTCTGTAGGCAATCCGCCCAGCGGAGACGTGGCCGAGCGGTCGAAGGCGGCGGTTTGCTAAACCGTTATACCGGGAAACTGGTATCGAGGGTTCGAATCCCTCCGTCTCCGCCTTACCTACAATAAAATCAATGACTTAGGCGTTTTTTCAGGGACAGGCATAGCTTTTGCCATAACGGTGCCCCCCAACGAAAAAGCCCCGACCGAAGCCGGGGCCTTCAGTCCGCACATGTGCGGTTTGATCGCCTACCCGCTGGCAACCCACGGCGCCACCCGCCGGGCGCACCCGGACACATGCACCCCGAACAGGATCACCGGCCCCAGGCACCGCGTCCAAGGCGAGCGCGGTCCGTTGCTCTCGGCGATGCGCACCGCAACGTCTAGGACGATCCGGGCCGTGCGCAGCATTACGAGCGCCATCAGGGTGCGTATCAGGCGCATGGCGTCGCCTTCGCCTTGTGCAGGATCGTCGCGGCGAGAGTGGAATGCCGCTCAAGCCGTTCCGCAGCCATCTCCAGCGCTTGCGCGATTGCGTCGGCGATATGGATGGCCCCGATCCCGTCGCGCTCGTCCTCGACGATTGAATATGCGCCGATCCGGGACAGCATGATCAGGGTCAAGGCTTCGTTGAAGGTGTTCTCGGCGTCGCGCTCGATCTCCTTTGCGTCGGTGTCGGTCATTGTCCCTTCCTCGCCTTCTGCAGTTCCTCGATCGCGGTCATCATTTCGCAGACGCCATCGTGAGCGATGGTCATCGCCTCAAGGATGGCGTAGCCCAGTTCGTCGGACTTGAGTCCGCCGCCATCGCACTCGGCGACATACGCCCCCGCCATCCTTGCGAGGCTGACCATGCCCAGCGTGCGGCAGTAGGTCCGGCCGATGTCCTTTTCCGCGTCAGTCATCTCATTCCCCCTCTCGATGATTGGTGGATTCCGTCAGGTATTGGACGTGCTTGATCAGCTTGATCATGTCGGCGCGCTCGTTGGGCGACATCGCCAGGACAGTCCGGCCGATCGGGTCGCGGTCCATTGCCCTCAAGTCCGCCTGCCGCCGCGCTTCGGCGCGCGGCTGCATGGCCGCCATCCAGAGGGCTGCCTCGCGCCGGCCGCGATGGACCGGGTAGTGATACTCGGTCCCGTCTGGCCAGCGTTCCCGGACGGCCCATTGCCGGCGGGTCTTCCCGTCGAACAGGACAAAATCCGGACTGAAGGTCGGTCCCTTCGGATACGGCGCGAACGGCACAACATTGGTGTTCCCCACGGCGTTGCTCCTTGTGAGAGTTTCTGATACCTTAGTATCAAATCATATTGACACCTAAGTATCAAGTCCATGCTGATATCGCCTGCCCAACTCCGCGCCGCTCGTCACCTTGCGAGTCTCTCGCAGGCGGACATCGCCGAGCAAACCGGCCTGTCCCTACCGACCATCAAGCGCGCCGAGAGCGAGCGGAACGTGTCGGTATCGGCTGATGCTGTTGCCGCCATCCGCGCCGCACTGGAGGCGGCCGGTGTCGAGTTCATCGCGGAGAATGGTGGCGGGCCAGGAGTGAGGCTTAGGAAAGGCGAATGACGACGGAACCACGCGAACCCCGGCGCGCGCGGCGACTCCCCATGCCCGCGCACGTTGTGTTAGGCTTTCCCTAACCAACAACAGGGCTGGGGAAACGTTATGATACTTCGTCTGCTGGGCGCGGCATTGGCCGCCGCCGTTCTCTCTGCATGTGCCACGCCGCCGAAGGAAGTTCAGTTCGTCAAGGCTAGAAGTTTTGCCATGTCGAAGGACGCGGTCTGGGATTCAGTACTACATTACTTCACCGCCAACAGTATACAGATCAAGACGATTGAGAAGGACTCCGGAGTTATATATGCAGAAAGATCTCGCTATGATGCCTCGATGGCTGACTGTGGCGAGGTGCCGCTCTCTCAGGAGGTATCACGGATTGCAACTCTGAACGTTTTTGTTCGGCCTGCCGGAAATTTGGTTCAGGTCACAGTGAATACCGACTTCAACGTTGTGCGTGTATTTGACAATCAGAGTTGGACTGACCGCTGCTTCTCTACCGGCGTGCTCGAAGGGCAGATATTGTCTGCGATTGGGGCGCCGGTGTCTTGAGGCACAACTGATCCCGCGAAGTGTCGGTCGGTGTCATCAGCGCCACCCTGAACGGAACCAGGAGCGGATTCGCATGCTGAGTCCTATGTCGGTCGCCTTGGTTCTAACTATCCTATCGGCCATTCCCGCTTCCGCCGAAACGATCGCCGGCCGCGCGTCGGTAATCGACGGCGACACAATCGAGATCCACGGCCAGCGCATCAGGCTATGGGGTATCGATGCGCCGGAGGGCCGGCAGACTTGCACCAAGGGCGGCCAAGACTGGCGCTGCGGCACGGACGCGGCGAACGCCCTGGACGCGCACCTGAGGGGCGCCACGGTCACCTGTACACGCAAGGACACGGACCGCTATCGCCGCATGGTAGCGACCTGCCAAGCGCGCGGCGAGGACGTCGGGGAATGGCTGGTGAGGTCGGGATGGGCGCTGGACTATCGGCAGTACAGCAAGGGCGCCTATGCCGGCGCCGAGGCAGCCGCGCATGATGCTCGATCCGGCATGTGGGCCGGCGAGTTCATCCCGCCGTGGGAGTTCCGGCGGCGGTAGCGGCCCCGGCCGACCAACAACTGTCGCTTGCGGCGCCGCCGATTTCGGCGCAACCTTCCATTGTTCAAGGGAGGGGAGCACACCATGAGATCCATCGTACTCGCCGTCGCCGTCGCGAGCGCCACGTTCGCCATCTCGATACCGGCTGATGCTCATGGCGGCGGTTGCCGCAAGAGTTCGCCGCCAGGCCAGTGCTGCCACATGGACAACAGCACGGGGCGCGTCCACTGTCATTGAGTGACGAAAAAGAACGGATCGCCGCGCTAGTGAATCAGTTGATCGCGTGCGAGGTAGAGGCTGACGCGTTGGGCCTCGACCTCGTCGCCTATCTAGTGGCGATGGCGCGGCTGGAGGTCGAGGGCGTCGCAGAATGACGTCAGCGCCCGCCAAGCGTTTACTCAAGTCGATCGTGATTGCGAACTTGTCGTGAATTGGGCCGCGGATCAGCGAATCGGCCGCAAGTGGGAGGCAATTTATACCTCATGGATAAATTTCCCGCAGTCATGATGTGGTTATATCTCCTCGGGGACATTGCTACATTTATCTATCGGACATTCTTCGACGGCTACGTATACAATTATTGGAATTGGATTATTGCAATTCCTGTGAATATGTTCTTAGGAACAATTTGGCCGATATACTGGGCGATTCTGCATTGGCTGTTTTGATGATTGCGCTCGGGAGATGACCGATGGCAGATTTTCGCGACATTTCCCAGCAGTACGCCCAAGGCGGGATCAAGGCCGCCATCCTCGTGAACGGCGGCGGGGCCATAGCGCTCCTTAGCCAGGCTGGTGACCTGTTGAAGCAGAACCTTGCAGACGATATCGCTTGTGCGATGGTTTGGTG
>JAEYRQ010000191.1 GCA_023435545.1 Pseudomonadota bacterium
CCGTGTCCCTGTCCCCGCTGCTGCCCCGGCCCCTGGCAGCCACCGGGCGGCGGCACGGCATGTCGGTGTTCGGCGACCTGAAGTATCCGGCCGGCTTCAGCGCGTTCGACTACGTCAACCCCGACGCGCCAAAGGGCGGGGTCCTCTCGCTGGTGCCGTCGAGCTGGGCCTTCAACCAGAACCCCCAGACCTTCAACTCGCTGAACACGCTGATCCTGCGGGGCGATGCCCCGGTCGGCATGGACATGATCTTCGACAGCCTGATGGTGCGCGCCCTCGACGAGCCGGATGCCATGTACGGACTCGTGGCCGAGGGCGTAGAGATTTCGGAGGACAGGAACACATTCCGCTTCTTCCTGCGGCCGGAGGCGCGCTGGCACGACGGCTCGGAGCTGACCGCCGACGACGTCGCCTTCTCGCTGACGACGCTGAAGACGCAGGGCCACCCGATCATCAGCCAGACCATCCGCGAAATGGAGTCGGCCGAGGCCGTCGGCCCCACAGAGGGCGAGGTCCGCTTCACCGGCAGGCAATCCCGCGATCTCGCTTTCACCGTTGCGAGCCTGCCGATCATCTCGAAGACCTACTACGAGACCCGCGATTTCGACGCGACGACGATGGAGCCGCCGCTGGGCTCCGGCCCCTACAAGGTCGGCCGTTTCGGCGCCGGCCGGTTCATCGAGTACGAGCGCGTCGAGGACTACTGGGCGGCCGACCTGCCGGCCGTGCGGGGCCAGAACAATTTCCGCATCATCCGCTACGAGTTCTACCGCGACCGCGACGTGGCCTTCGAGGCGTTCAAGGCGGGCCAGTACCTGTTCCGCGAGGAGTTCACCGCCCGCACGTGGTCGACGGGCTACGACTTCCCCGCGATCGCGGACGGGCGCGTCACGCGGGTGACGCTCCCCGACGACACGCCGTCCGGCGCGCAGGGGTGGTTCATCAACCTTCGTCGCGCAAAATTCGCCGATCCCCGCGTGCGCGAGGCGCTGATCTGCGCCTTCGACTTCGAATGGACCAACCGGACCCTGTTCTACGACCTTTACCAACGCACCCACAGCTACTTCCAGAAGTCCGACCTGATGGCCGAGGGGCTGCCGGACGAGGCAGAGCTCGCGCTGCTGGAGCCGTGGCGGGGCGAGATTCCCGACGACGCGTTCGGCGAGCCGTACTCGCCGCCCGTCTCGGACGGATCCGGCCAGGACCGGCGGCTGCTGCGCCAGGCGGCCGGCCTGCTGCGCGAGGCGGGATGGACCGTCGAGCAGGGGGTGCTGAAGAATGGCGACGGCGAGGTGATGCGCATCGAGTTCCTCGACCGCGATCCCACCTTCGAGCGTGTCGTCCAGCCCTATGTGCGCAACCTCCGCCTGCTGGGGATCGAGGCGAATTCCCGCACCGTCGATCCGGCGCAGTTCCAGAGCCGCATGAATGCGTTCGACTTCGACGTCGTGCCCAGGCGCTACTCGATGTCGCCCACACCCGGCGAAGCCATCAAGCAGTTCTGGACCTCCCCCTCAGCCGACGTCCCCGGCTCCAACAACCTTTCGGGGATCCGCAGTCCGGCCATCGACGCGCTGACCGAGACCGTCATCAACGCCGAGACACGTGAGGAGATGGTGACGGCCGCGCGCGCGCTCGACCGGGTGCTGAGGGCCGGCCGCTACTGGATCCCGCACTGGTACAAAGCCGACCATAATATCGCCTGCTGGGACATTTATGACCGGCCGGAGCAGAAGCCGACCTATGGGCTCGGCGTGCTGCAGACCTGGTGGGTCGATGCCGAGCGCGCCCAGGCCCTGGGAAGGGGAGCCTGACCATGGGCGCCTACATCCTCAGACGCCTGCTGCTGATGATCCCGACGGTGCTCGGGATTATGCTGGTCTCCTTCGTCATCGTGCAGTTCGCTCCGGGCGGTCCGATCGAGCGGGTGATCGCCCAACTCCAGGGCACCGACGTCGCGGCCACCGCGCGGATCGGCGGAGGTGCAGGGGGCGACATCGGCGGATCGGGCGCCGCGGGCGCAGGCTCGGCCGATGCCGTCCAGTCGACATACCGGGGCGCGCAGGGGCTCGACCCGGAATTCATCCGCCAGCTCGAACGCCAGTACGGCTTCGACAAGCCGGCCTACGAGCGCTTCGGCCTCATGATCTGGAACTACATCCGATTCGACTTCGGCCAGAGCTATTTCCGCGACATCTCGGTCGTCGACCTGATCATTGAGAAGCTGCCTGTCTCGATCTCGCTCGGGCTGTGGATGACGCTGATCTCCTACCTGATCTCCATTCCGCTGGGGATCAGCAAGGCGGTTCGCGACGGCACCCGCTTCGACACCTGGACCAGCGCGATCGTGATCATCGGCTACGCAATTCCGGGCTTCCTGTTCGCGGTGCTGCTGATCGTGCTGTTCGCTGGCGGCAGCTTCCTCGACTGGTTCCCGCTGAGGGGCATTGTCTCCGACAACTGGCACCAGATGCCCTGGTATTCGAAGATCCTCGACTACCTGTGGCACATGACGCTGCCGATCATCGCGATGTCGCTCGGCGCCTTCGCCACAACGACGCTTCTGACCAAGAACTCGTTCCTCGACGAGATCCGCAAGCAGTACGTCCAGACGGCGCGGATGAAGGGCCTCAACGAGCGGCAGGTGCTCTACGGGCATGTGTTCCGCAATGCCATGCTGATCATCATCGCCGGCTTCCCCGGGGCGTTCATCTCGGCCTTCTTCGCCGGATCGTTGCTGATCGAGACGATCTTCTCGCTCGACGGGCTCGGGCTGCTCTCCTTCGAGTCGATCGTCAACCGCGACTATCCCGTCGTATTCGCCACGCTCTACATCTTCTCGCTGATGGGTCTGCTGGTGAACCTCCTCTCGGACCTGACCTACACTTGGGTCGATCCGCGCATCGACTTCGAGACGCGGGAGGTCTGAGCGGTGGACAAGGCCGTCACCGAGACCCTGCCGCGCGACGAGAAGCCGGCCGCGCCGTTCCCGGCGCCGGAGCCGCCCCACAGCCGCTTCACGCTCTCGCCGATCAACAGGCGGCGGCTCGAGAACTTCAAGGCGCACCGGCGCGGCTACTGGTCGTTCTGGGTGTTCCTGGTGCTGTTCGGGCTCAGCCTGTTCGCGGAGTTCCTCGCCAACGACAAGCCGATCCTCGTCCAGTACGACGGCGGCTACTACACGCCGATCTTCAACTTCTATCCCGAGACCGCCTTCGGCGGCGACTTCGAGACCGAGGCCGACTACCGCGATCCGTTCGTCCAGGAACTGATCGAGGAAAGCGGCGGCTGGATCCTGTGGCCGCCGATCCGCTACTCCTACCGCACCGTCGACAACGACATCCCGGTGCCGGCGCCGGCTCCGCCCTTCTGGCTGATGAGCCTGGAGGAGCGGTGCGCGGGATATCCCGAGGGCGTCAACGACATCAACTGCACGCTCGGCAACTGGCACTGGCTCGGCACCGACGACCAGGCCCGCGACGTGGTCGCGCGGACGATCTACGGCTTCCGCATCTCGGTGCTGTTCGGGCTGGTGCTGACCATCATCTCCTCGGTGGTCGGCGTCACGGCCGGCGCGGTACAAGGCTATTTCGGCGGCTGGACCGACCTCATATTCCAGCGCTTCCTGGAGATCTGGACGTCGATCCCCTCGCTCTACCTCTTGATCATCATCGCCGCGGTGATCGAGCCGAGCTTCTGGATCCTGCTCGGCATCCTGCTGCTGTTCTCCTGGGTGGCGCTGGTCGGCGTCGTCAGGGCCGAGTTCCTGCGCGGCCGCAACTTCGAGTACATCGCCGCGGCCCGCGCGCTCGGCGTGCGCAACGCCACCATCATGTTCCGCCACCTCCTGCCGAATGCAATGGTGGCGACGCTGACCTTCATGCCGTTCATCCTCAACGGCTCGATCACCACACTCACCTCGCTCGACTTCCTCGGCTTCGGCCTGCCGCCGGGCTCGCCGTCGCTGGGCGAACTGCTGGCGCAGGGCAAGTCCAACCTGCAGGCACCCTGGCTCGGGCTGACCGGCTTCTTCGTCATCGCCATCATGCTCAGCCTGCTGATCTTCATCGGCGAGGCCGTGCGCGACGCCTTCGACCCCAGGAAGACGTTCAGATGAGGGGCATGGTAAGATTGGCGTCGAAGGAGTAGCGGTCATGAACAAGATCGTACGGAGGCACTACCCCGCAAGCCGCTTGCCGGAGGACCTGACCGAAGGACTGCCGGATGACGCGCTCGTCGACATCGAAATCACCGTTGACGAGGACGATGGCTCCAAGCGTCGGCGCACTCTGCGGGATTATTTCGGGGTGGCCAAGGACCGGAACACGTCAATCGAACAAGCAGTTCAGCGTATCCGTGATCTACGCGACGAATGGGATTGAAGCCGCATTGCTATGGGGAGGAACGTCTATCTCGACGCGAACTTCATCATTCGTCTTGTCGAAAGCGAAGATGACAGCATTTTGTTTGTACTCGAACAGGCAGCAGCAGGTATCGTGACTCTCATAACGAGTGAGCTCACGCTGGCGGAGGTGTTGGTTGGGCCGGTCCGGGAACGGGATCGACGCCTGATTCGTGACTACGAGGATGTGTTCGCGGACGCCGACCTCCTGGAGGTGCAGCCCGTGAACAGGCCGATCTTGGTCCGATCTGCCGAATTGCGCGCCGCACTGGGAAACAAGCTCCCGGATTCGATCCACGTCGCTACGGCAATCGGCGCAGCATGCGAAGTCTTCCTTTCTTCCGATCGCCGAATCCGTCTGCCCGACGGTCTTGTGCGTATCTCAGTGGAGGATGCAGACGATTTGGACAAGTGGCCGTGACTTTGACCTCCACCCCCCTCCTCTCCGTCCGCGACCTTTCCGTCGACTTCCGCCAGGCCGGCAAGGTGACCCATGCGGTGCGGGGCGTGTCCTTCGATATCGCACGCGGCGAGACGCTGGCGCTCGTCGGGGAATCGGGGTCCGGCAAGTCGGTGACCGCGCTATCGATCCTCAAGCTCCTGCCCTATCCGTCGGCCGAGCACCCTTCCGGCGAGGTCCTGTTCAAGGGCGAGAACCTGATCGACGAGGACGAGCGGGATCTGAGGCGGGTGCGCGGCAACGACATCACCATGGTGTTCCAGGAGCCGATGACCTCGCTCAATCCGCTGCACACGGTGGAGCGGCAGATCGGCGAGATCCTGAAGGTCCACCAGGGCCTCTCGGACACGGCGGCCCGCAAGCGGGTGATCGAGCTCCTGACCCAGGTCGGAATCCGTGACCCGGAGACCCGCCTGCAGAGCTATCCGCACCAGCTCTCGGGCGGTCAGCGCCAGCGCGTGATGATCGCCATGGCGCTTGCCAACGATCCGGACCTGCTGATCGCCGACGAGCCGACGACCGCGCTCGACGTCACCGTGCAGGCGCAGATCCTGAAGCTCCTGAAGGAGCTACAGGTGAGGCACGGCATGGCGATCCTATTGATCACCCACGATCTCGGCATCGTCCGCAAGGTCGCCGACCGGGTCTGCGTCATGACCAGGGGCGAGATCGTCGAGCAGGGTCCGACCGAGCGCATCTTCACCGATCCGCAGCACGCCTATACGCGCCATCTGCTCGCTGCCGAGCCGAAGGGCGACCCGCCGGCCCCCAATCCGTCCGCGCCGGTGATCATGGAGGGCGACGACATCAAGGTCTGGTTCCCGATCAAGCGAGGCTTCTTCCGCAGCGTCGTCGGGCATATCAAGGCCGTCGACGGCATCGACGTCACCGTCCGGGAGGGTCAGACGCTGGGGATCGTCGGTGAATCCGGCTCCGGCAAGACCACGCTCGGCCTAGCACTGCTCAGGATGATTTCCAGCCAGGGGCGCATCGTCTGCCTCGGCAAGGAGATCGACGGCTATTCCTTCGCCCGCATGCGCTCGCTCCGTGACCGGATGCAGATCGTCTTCCAGGACCCCTATGGCTCGCTGAGCCCGCGCATGTCGATTGCCGAGATTGTCGGAGAGGGCCTGAAGGTGCATGCGTCGGAACTGTCCTACGACGAGAGACGCCGGCGCGTGGCGGAGGCCCTCGCCGAGGTGGGACTCGACCCCTCGACGATGGACCGCTACCCACACGAATTCTCCGGCGGTCAGCGCCAGCGCATCGCGATCGCCCGGGCGCTGGTGCTGAAGCCGAAGTTCGTCATGCTCGACGAGCCAACCAGCGCGCTGGACATGAGCGTCCAGGCGCAGATCGTCGATCTCCTGCGCGACCTGCAGGAGCGCTACGGCCTCGCCTACCTGTTCATCAGCCACGACCTCAGGGTGGTGCGGGCGCTGGCCAACGACGTCATCGTGCTGCGCGCCGGCAAGGTGGTCGAGAAGGGGCCGGCCCGGCAGATCTTCGAGACGCCGCAGACCGACTACACAAAAGCGCTGATGGCGGCCGCCTTCGACATCGAGGCGGCACCGGAAGGGATCGTTTCGCAGTAGTGCGGCAGCGCCGGCACGTCCGACTCGCCAACTGTCCAATCCCCAGCGGACAAGTGACGGCCAGTAGCCGCAACTGCTGGTTTCGGAACCAAAAGGTGCTACAGAGCGCTTCCGGTCATGCCACGTCCGGAAATTTACCGACAGCTGCAACTGATCGCCGAGGCAATGCCGATATGAGCCTGCTGCTCGCCATTCAGGGCTGGGATCGCGACTCCTGGGCGGAACGGCTCCATCGGCTCGCGCCGGATCGTGAGGTTCGGGTGTGGCCTGATGACGAGGATCTTTCGGGTATCCGGTACGCTCTGTGCTGGAAGCCACCGGAAGGACTGCTGGAGCGGCTACCGGATCTCGAGGTGATCTTCTCGCTCGGCGCCGGTGTCGACGCGCTGCTCGACGATCCCACCTTGCCCGACAAGCCGCTGGTCAGGATCGTCGACCCGGACCTCACCGGGCGGATGACCGAGTGGGTGGTGCTGCAGGTGCTGCTGCATCACCGCATGCAACGTCGCTACGACGAGAGCCAGCGGGCCAAGCAATGGGCACCGCTCGACCAGCCACCGGCGGGCGCCGTGGGCGTCGGGATCATGGGGCTCGGCGTGCTGGGCCGGGCAG
>JAEYRQ010000571.1 GCA_023435545.1 Pseudomonadota bacterium
CTACCTCGTGGTACCGCCATCCGACATCAACAGGACCAAGCCGCTCATCCGTCTGCTGCTCAACCAGATCGGCCGCCGGCTGACCGAAGACCTCAAGGCCAAGACGGACCGGCATCGCCTGCTGCTCATGCTCGACGAGTTTCCCGCCCTCGGACGCCTCGACTTCTTCGAGTCGGCGCTCGCCTTCATGGCGGGCTACGGGCTGAAGAGCTTTCTCATCGCGCAGTCGCTCAACCAGATCGAAAAGGCCTATGGGCCGAACAACTCTATCCACGACAACTGTCAAGTGAGAGTGTCCTTCGCCACCAATGACGAACGCACGGCCAAGCGCGTCTCGGACGCGCTCGGCACCGCGACCGAATTGCGCGCGATGAAGAACTATGCCGGGCACAGATTGTCGCCCTGGCTCGGCCACCTGATGATCTCGCGGCAGGAGACCGCGCGGCCGCTACTCACCCCCGGCGAGGTCATGCAACTCCCGCCGAGCGACGAGATCGTCATGATCGCCGGCATCCACCCCATTCGCGCGAAGAAGGCACGATACTATGAGGATGTGCGCCTCATCGAGCGCGTTCTGCAGCCACCGGGGATTCGGCCCGTCCCGGCGACCTCCGCCGACGACTGGAGCACGCTCGCCATTCCCGGCCGACCGAGACTCGATGCCGACGATTTGCCTCCGATCTCGTCGAACGACGACGAGGATCCGACCGAGTCCGAGAAGCGCCGGCAGCCCGAGCTGAGCAGCCAGACCGTCGTCCAGCCTACTCCGGCGATCGAGGACGAGTTCGATCCCGATCGCGATGCGGACGATGAGTCGGCGGTGCTCGCCCGCAACCTCAACCGGACGATGCAGCGCGTCGCCCGGCAGGCCGACCTCGATCCTGGCGACGGCATACTGTGAGGTGACGATGCGCAAACCCGGCAAGAAGCAACGCCTCTCGATCTATCTCGATCCGCCTGTGATGAAGGCGCTGGTTGCGCACGCCGCGCGGCGCGATCTCTCCCGATCGCTCGTGGCGGAGGCGGCCATTGCCTCCTTCCTGTCGCCCGATGCCGCCGAGCGCCAGGAGGCGGCGATGACCAAACGGCTCGACCAGATCGACCGGCGCCTCAACCGGCTCGAGCGCGACGTCGGCATTTCAGTCGAGACGCTCGCCGTTTTCGTCCGGTTCTGGCTGACGACGCCGCCGCAGCTCCCCGAGCCGGCGCAGGCGGCCGCCCGGGCGCAGTTCGGCAAACGCTATGATGCCTTCGTCGCGGCGCTCGGCCGACGCCTCGCGCAGGGCCCGAAACTGCGCAGCGAGATTCCCGAAGACGTCCAGCCCGTCGCTGATTCGGCTTCCGGCGACAAGCGATAGGCGCGCCTCCGACCGGGTCGACCCGCCGTTCCCCTGTAATTGCGCGCTGGGGTACGACGCCCCCTTGAGGCTTGTTGCGGCCGGCCCATTCCTGCCTTTTCTACTCATCCCCGATCCCGGGCCGCGCTTCGTGCGAGCCCACAGCGGAATGGGGACGACGTGGTCGTTTCTTCCAGACCATCGGTAGCGGTCGAACGCGGCACGCGCATGCTGCGCACCGCACTCGGGCCGGCCGTCGCTCGGTTCCTGGACGACCCCGCGATCGTCGAGGTGATGCTCAACCCCGACGGGCGACTCTGGATCGACCGCCTGGCCGAAGGCCTCGCCGACACGGGCGAGCGGCTCGCTGCGGCCGATGGCGAGCGCATCATCCGTCTGGTCGCCCATCATGTCGGCGCCGAAGTCCATGCCGGGGCGCCGCGCGTCTCGGCCGAGCTGCCCGGAACGGGGGAGCGCTTCGAGGGCCTGCTGCCGCCCGTGGTGGCCGCCCCGGCCTTCGCGATCCGCAAGCCCGCCGTCGCGGTCTTCACGCTCGCCGACTATTTGGCCGCCGGCATCATGTCCGAGCGGCAGGCCGATGTCCTGCGTCAGGCCGTCGCCGAGCGGAAGAACATCCTCGTCGCCGGCGGCACCTCGACCGGCAAAACGACTCTCACCAACGCGCTGCTCGCCGAGGTCGCGAGGACCGGGGATCGCGTGGTGCTGATCGAGGATACGCGCGAGCTGCAATGCGCCGCGCCGAACCTCGTGGTGCTCAGGACGAAGGACGGCATCGTCTCGCTGTCTGACCTCGTGCGCTCCTCGCTGCGGCTGCGGCCCGACCGGATTCCGATCGGCGAGGTGCGCGGCAGGGAAGCGCTCGACCTGCTCAAGGCGTGGTCGACCGGCCATCCCGGCGGGATCGGCACCATCCATGCAGGCACCGCCGTCGGCGCGCTGCGGCGCCTCGAGCAGCTTATCCAGGAAGCCGTCGTCACCGTGCCCCGCGCCCTGATCGCCGAGACCATCGACGTCATCGGTGTGCTCTCCGGCCGCGGTTCGGCGCGACGCCTTGCCGAACTCGCCCACGTCACCGGCCTCGGCGCGACCGGCGACTACGACCTCTTCCCCGCCATCACGTCCCCCGAACCCACCGGAGCCTCGCAATGACCCTAACGTCCGTTCGCGCTCGAGCACGCATCGCGGCGACCGCGCTCGCCGCCTCGCTCCCCCTCGCCATCACCCAGGCCGCCTATGCCGCCGGATCGTCGATGCCTTGGGAGGAGCCGCTGCAGCAGATCCTCGAATCCATCGAAGGGCCGGTGGCCAAGATCATTGCGGTGATCATCATCATTGTCACCGGCCTGACGCTGGCATTCGGGGACACGAGCGGGGGCTTCCGCCGCCTGGTGCAGATCGTCTTCGGCCTCTCGATCGCCTTCGCGGCCAGCTCCTTCTTCCTTTCGTTCTTCAGCTTCGGCGGCGGGGCCGTGATCTGATGGACGAGGTTCCCGGATTCACCGCGCCCGTCCATCGCGCCCTGACCGAGCCGATCCTGCTCGGCGGCGCACCACGTTCGGTCGCCATCCTAAACGGCACGCTCGCGGCCGCGCTCGGTCTCGGCCTGCGCCTCTGGGTGGGCGGCATCCTGCTCTGGGCGAGCGGGCACCGCGCCGCCGTGTGGGCGGCACGGCGTGATCCGCTCTTCGTCGAGGTGGTGCGCCGGCATCTGCGCATTCCCGCGCATCTGGGCCTGTGAGGTGCGGCGATGATGAACCTTGCCGAATACCGTCGCACCGGCGCACGCCTCGCGGATTACTTGCCCTGGGCAGCTTTGGTCGGCGAAGGCGTCGTCCTCAACAAGGATGGCAGCTTCCAGCGCTCGGCAAAGTTCCGGGGCCCTGATCTAGACAGTTCCGTGCCGGCCGAGCTGGTCGGCGTCGCCGGCCGTCTCAACAATGCCTTCCGCCGTCTCGGCTCCGGCTGGAGCATCTTTGTCGAGGCGCAGCGGCACGAGGCCGCGAGCTATCCCAAGAGCACCTTCCCAGACGCCGCCTCGGCGCTGGTCGATGCTGAGCGCAAGGCCGATTTCGAGGAAGCCGGCACGCATTTCGAGTCCAGCTACTTCCTCACCATCGTCTATCTGCCGCCGGCCGAGGACTCGGCGCGCGCCGAGACCTGGCTCTACGAGGGCCGCGAGCAAACCGGGGTGAATCCGTGGGAGATCCTGCGTGGCTTCGTCGATCGCACCGATCGCGTGCTGGCGCTGCTCGACGGCTTCATGCCCGAATGCCGCTGGCTCGATGATGCCGAGACGCTGACCTACCTGCATTCGACGATTTCGACCAAGCGCCATCGCGTCCGCGTGCCAGAGACGCCGATGTATCTTGATGCGCTGCTCGCCGACCAGCCACTCGCCGGTGGGCTCGAGCCGCGTCTCGGCGACGCACATTTGCGCGTCCTCACCATTGTCGGTTTTCCCACAGCGACCACGCCCGGCATTCTCGACGAGTTGAACCGGCTGGCCTTCCCCTACCGCTGGTCGACACGGGCGATCCTGCTCGACAAGACCGATGCTGCAAGGCTCGTCACGAAAATCCGCCGCCAGTGGTTTGCGAAGCGCAAGTCCATTGCGGCCATCGTCAAGGAGGTGCTGACCAACGAGGCCTCGGTCCTGGTCGACACCGACGCCGCCATCAAGGCGGCCGACGCCGACCTAGCGCTTCAGGAACTCGGCGCCGACTATGCCGGCGAAGCCTATGCGACCGCCACCGTGACCGTCTGGGATGCGGACGCGCGGATCGCCGACGAAAAGTTGCGGCTGGTCGAGAAGGTCATTCAAGGCCGCGACTTCACCGGCATGATCGAGACCATCAACGCGGTCGACGCCTGGCTCGGCACGCTGCCCGGCCATCTCTACGCCAATGTGCGCCAGCCGCCCATCTCGACGCTGAATCTCGCCCACATGATCCCCCTGAGTGCCGTGTGGGCGGGGCCGGAACGGGACGAGCATTTCCAAGCGCCCCCGCTGCTCTATGGCAGAACGGAAGGCTCGACCCCGTTCCGGTTGTCCCTTCATGTCGGCGATGTCGGCCATACGCTGGTGGTCGGACCGACCGGCGCCGGCAAGTCGGTGTTGCTGGCGCTTATGGCGCTTCAGTTCCGGCGCTACAACAACGCCCAGGTCTTTGCCTTCGACTTTGGCGGCTCGATCCGGGTCGCATCGCTTGCCATGGGTGGCGACTGGCACGATCTCGGCGGCGAACTCACCGAAGGCACAGAAACATCCGTCTCGCTTCAGCCGCTCGCCGGCATCTCCCACACGCCGGAGCGCGCCTGGGCGGCCGACTGGATCGTCGCCATCCTGACGCGGGAAGGCGTGACCATCACCCCCGAGGTCAAGGAGCATATCTGGACAGCGCTCACCTCGCTTGCCTCGGCCCCGGTCGGAGAGCGCACGATCACCGGCCTGACGGTGCTGCTTCAGTCCAATGGGCTCAAGCGCGCACTGCAGCCTTACTGCGTCGGCGGCCCTTACGGCCGCCTGCTTGATGCCGAGGCGGAAAGTC
>JAEYRQ010000583.1 GCA_023435545.1 Pseudomonadota bacterium
TTTGCGGTCGCTATCTGCATGTCACAGGCGCTCGATCGCGGCCGTGCCGAACAGGCCGTAGGGCCGGATCATCAGGGCGACGATGAGAAGGCTGAAGGTGGTGACGATCTTGTATTCGCCACCCAGATACGTGCCGGCCCAGGATTCGATCAGCCCGATCGCGAGCCCCCCCACGAGGGCGCCGGAGACCGAGTCCAGTCCCCCGACGATGACGACGACGAGGGCGGACAGGCCGAAGACGCCCATGGTCGGCGATATGCCGCCGATCTGGCCGAGCAGGATGCCGGCGCCCGCCGCCGCTCCGCAGCCGATGATCCAGGCGAGCGAGAAGACGCCGGGCACGTTGATGCCGCAGGAATAGGCAGCCGCCTGGTCGGTCGCGGTCGCCCTGAGCGCCACGCCGCCGCGCCAGTAGCGGAACAGCAGCAGGAATGCGGCGATCACGACGGCGGCGATGGCGAAGGCGATGGCGATCTTCCGCGACACGTAGGCCTCGCCGATGAAGATCGGCGCGTTGCCCATGAAGGCGGGCAGGGCACGTGGATCGGTGCCCCAGATCAGCTCGACGAAGCCGACGATCACCGAGCCGAGCCCGATGGTGACCATGAACACCGCGATCGGGCTCTCGCCCAGCATCGGCCGGATCATGCCGCGCTCGACCACCGCGCCGAGCAGGCCGCCGCCGACGATCGCCAGCGGAATGGCCGCCCAGGCGGACAGGCCGAGGCCCGCGGCGAAGGCGAAGAACAGGTAGCCGCCGAGCATCAGCACCTCGCCGACCGCGAGGTTGATGACCCGCGTCGCCTTGTAGATCAGAACGAAGGCGAGCGCGGTGAGCGACAGCAGCGCGCCGGAGCCGAGCCCCGCCAGCGAGACTTCGATGAAAAACAGCCAGTCCATCATGCCGCCTCGCCTCCGGCTTTGAGCTTCGCCATCAGCGCCGCGGGATCTCCGCTGCCCAGATACGCCTCGGCGACGCGCGGGTCGGCCTGCACCTCGCGCGGCAGCCCGCGGGCGATCACTTCGCCGAAGTTCAGCACGACGACGTGGTCGGAGATGTCCATCACCATGCCCATGTCGTGCTCGACCATCAGGATCGTGGTGCCCCATTCCTCCTTCACGTCGAGGATGAAGCGGGCCATGTCCTCGGTCTCCTCCCGGTTCATGCCGGCGACCGGCTCGTCGAGCATCAGGATGCGTGGCCGCATGGCGAGCGCCCGGGCGAGCTCGACGCGCTTCTGCAGACCGTAGGAAAGGGAGGCGACCGGCATGTGTCGGATGTGGGTGATCTCGAGGAAATCGATGATCCGCCGCTCGATCTCGGCGCGCAGCTCCATCTCCTCGCGGTTCGCCCGGCCCCAGTAGACCAGCGCCTGGAACACGTTGGTGGTCATGTGGGCGTGCCGGCCGAGCTTGATGTTGTCGAGCACGGTCATGCCGCGGAACAGCGCGATGTTCTGGAAGGTTCGTGCGAAACCCAGCTTCGCCCGTTGCGGCGCATGGGTGTGGGTGACATCCATGCCGTCGAAGCGGATGCGTCCGGTCTGCGGGTGGTAGAACCCGGAGATACAGTTGAACATCGAGGTCTTGCCGGCGCCGTTCGGGCCGATCAGCGCGGTGATCGAGCCGGGTTCCACGTTGAAGGAGACGTCGCGCAGCGCCTTCAGGCCGCCGAAGGACAGCGACACGCCCTCGACCTCGAGCCGCGCGGCGCCGCTGCATTCAGGATCGGTCGCAGCCGGACCGCTCATGCGTAGACCCCACCGGTTACGGCCAGATCGAACATCCGCTCGACTGGCTCGTCGATGTCGCGGCCGGCCTTCTCGAAGCCTCTGCGCCAGTCGGCGACGTGGCGCCGCATCCACAGGCGGGCGGCATCCAGATCACGCGTCCTGACCGCGTCGATGATCAGACGGTGGGCGGCGACCATCCGGCCCGCACCCTCGGGAACCCGTCGGCAGACGAGCTCGGTGGTCGGAAAGAACAGGAGCGCGGCCGGTTCGCGGGCAAGCTCCAGCACCCGGTTGTGCGAGGCGCGGGCGAGCAGAGCATGAAACTGCGTGTCGATGTCGGCGAGCCGGGCGGGATCGGCGATTGCGGCCTCCGACTTCGCCTGGTTGGCCTCCAGCGCCTCCAGGTCCGTCGCGTCGGCGCGCTCCACCGCGGCTTCCACGGCCGCGATTTCCAGCGCCATCGCCGACTCGTAGATTTCGCGGAACGTCACCTGGTGCAGGATCATGGCCCGGCTCATCCGGCTCGACAGGCTGCGGTAGCGCGGCAAACAGACGTGCAGGCGCCGTCCGGCCTCGCGCTGGACGAGGCCGCTCTGTTCGAGCAAGCGGATGCCCTCGCGCACCGTCGAGCGGTTGACGCCGAACTGCCGCACGAGCTCGGCCTCGGTGCCGATCTCGTCACCGGGCTTGAGCCTGCCCGACAGGATTTCGCGCTCGATCGCTTCCGCCACCAGCTGGTACGCGGACGGAACCTTGATCCTGGCGAAACGGTCGGCCTCCACGTCCGACATCATGTTCTTTCTTGTTCTGCCGTTTGTCGGACAAAGGCATGCCCGAGCGCATCGGCAGAGTCAATCCGCCCGCGTCGTTGCCGTCTGTGGGCAATCGAAAGCCGCCTGGTGGCCGTAGCGGCGACCAATCGGGGCACGGATACCCGTTTGTCCGACAATTGCACCGCGTGCGGGGCTGTTACCGATGTTGCCGGCCAGTGGCGCAATGGTTTGGCCGGCAAGACGTGGAGAGCCGGCGGTGGGGCTTATCCGACGAGCGCCGTACGAAGGGCGGGAATGTCGTCAAGGACGCAATCAACGAACGCGGCGATGCGGGGTGTCTTCCGCAAGTCGGGAGGAGTCAGCAGATACCAGGCGCGGGTCAGTTCCGGAACAGGCGGCAACACCTGGACCAGAACGTCCTCGGCGTCCCCGAGCGTCGTCGGCAAAGGGGCGATGCCGACCCCGGCCTTCACCGATGAGACGACGCCCAGCATGCTGGAACTGTGACTGACGATGCGTGCGTCCGGCGCCACCGTCGGCATCCATTTGGCCACGCGGTGGTTCTGCATGATGCCACCGAATCCGATCAGCGCGTGCTCTGCCAGATCGGCGAGGCTTGTGGGCCGGCCGTGCTGCTGGACGTAGTTCTTGCTGGCATACACGGCCCAGATCGAATCGCAAATCTTGCGACCGATGAGGCCTTCGTCCACCGGTTCGCCCGAGCGAAAGGCGACATCGGCCTCTCCCTTGGCCAGATCAAGGTAGCGGTCGCTGGTGACGAATTCGACCGAAAGACCGGGATAGTTGGCATGGAAGCGGTCGAGCAGACCAGAAGCGGCTATGCGGGCCACGGTGGGTTCGGGGCAGGTCAGCCGGATCGTCCCCTTCAGGTCGAGTTTCAGCGCGCCGATGCGCCGTTCGAGACTGTCGACGGCGGTCTCGACGGCCGTCACCTCATCGATCAGCGCTTCGCCCAGTTCGGACAAGCGATACCCCGACGGCTGTCGCTTGACGAGGCTGAGCCCCACGCGTCGCTCGAGTTCCACCAGTCTGCGGTGGACGGTGGACTGGTTGACACCAAGCGCCTTGGCTGCGGCGATCGTGCTTCCGCACCGTGATACGGCAATGAGGTGGCGCAGGTCATTCCAGTCGAACATGGCGGCCATTATGCACTTTTGCGAGCTCGCCTGGCAGATTCGCTGCTGCCGCCGCCGGTGGTGTGGGAGCTAACCTCCCTGAACAGCGAAAGGGAGAAGGCCATGCACGAGAAATCGGACATCGCGACCATGACCGCCGCTCTGGCAGTAGGTGTCACACGCAGTGCGCAGGAC
>JAEYRQ010000623.1 GCA_023435545.1 Pseudomonadota bacterium
CATTCCCGCCGCCCCGGACCAACTGCCCCCTGGACCAGCTGCCGGACCCGCGGCCAGCCGATCCTATCCGAGCCTGCCCGACGGATGAGCCGGAAGTGCGGCAGAGTCCCGGACTACGGGTTCAGGCGCCAGGCGTTGAGATTGCGGAACACCTGCGCCGTGATCCTGGTGCCATGGTTGTTGTTGCTGAACGGCGGCTGCCCGTAGATGCCGTAGCCGTGGACCGCCATGGCGCAGAACCCGCAGCCCTGCCGCTGGTAGTAGACCGGCGACCCGCTCATGCCGCCGACCGTGTCGTTCCTGTAGAAGACGCGCCGTGCCTGCGAGACCGTTACCCGGCCGCGGCTGCGCCACATGGTCAGCGGCTTGTCGCCGGGATAGCCGGCGATGTGGGTCGGCAGGCCCTTCAGCGAGGTGTTGGTGGAGAAGAAGCCGAACCAGCCGGTGCTGAATCCGATGGTGCAATTGAGCTTGATGGCGCCGTAGTCGAAGTCGTCGCGCCCCTGCTCGGTCCAGCCGACCACCGAGAACAGCCTGCGGGCCGAGCACGAGCCGAACGGCGCGCGCGGCCCGTCCCGGCCCGGATAGATCATGTAGGAGCCCTTGTCGTACCAGCCTCCCCAGGGTCCGCCGGAATGGACGCAATGGCCGGACGTGACGACCGTATCCGGGCTGATCAGCCAGCCAGAGCAGCGGCCGGCGGCGAAGGCGACCAGCACCGCCGCGCGGAAGGGAAATGCGGTCGTGTCGCGGACGCGGATGCGCTCATCCGGTCCGATGATCGACTGGCGGCCCATCGGCGGCTCGATACCCTGCAGCGACCGGAGCGCCCACACCTCCTCGGCGCTCTCGGTTCTGGCGCTGAACTCCGCCTGTCCCTTGCCGCCCGTCGCGACCGGACGCTGCCCGGTTCCTGGGAAGCTCGGCATCACCTGACCGGATTGCGGGTAGGCCAGCACCCTCGGCAGGCCGTCGTCGGAGACCGAGGTGTGAGGGCTCTGCGCGACAGCCAGCGAAATCCCCGCCAGCCAGCAGATCGCCGCAGTGAGGACGGATGTACGTAGCGTTGGCAGCATAGGCTTTCCCCCCGCATGACCTGGACCGGTCGAAATCCTCGGTTGCGGGGAAGCAGTCTAGCCGCTCGATGGGCTCGATCAACCCGGAGCGGCAGCGGCCGGGAACGGATCCCGGCCGCACCCGGTCGTGCGACGTTTCAGGGCGCGTTGCGCCACTTGATCAGGTTGTCGAACACCGCCTTGACGATGCGCGTGCCGTGGTTGTTCTTGCTGAACGGCGGGCTTCCATAGGTGCCATAGGCATGGATCGCCATGGCGCAGTTCCCGCAGCCGGTGCGATTGTAATAGACCGCCGAGCCGCTCATGCCGCCGACCGTATCGTTCCGGTAGAACACGCGCCGCTGCTGGGTCACCGTCACCTTGCCCTTGCTGCGCCACTGGGTCAGCGGCTTGTCGCCCGGATAGCCCGAGATGATCGTCGGCAGGCCGTTAAGCGACGTCGATTCCCAGAAGAAGCCGAGCCAGCCGACCGTGTTGCCAACGGTGCAGTTGAGCTTGATGGCGCCGTAGTCGAAGTCGTCGCGACCGTTCTTCGTCCATCCATTGACGGAATAAAGGCGCTTGGCCGTGCAGGATCCGTAGGGGCTCGCATTGCCGTTGCGGCCCGGATAGATCCGGTAGGTATTGCGTTGGTACCAGCGCCCCGAGGAGCCGCCGGAATGGACGCAGTGACCGGCCGTCGCAACGGTATCAGCGCCGATCATCCAACCCGTGCAGCGCGAGTTCTCGAACGTGATGAGGACCATCGCACTGGCCGGAAATTTCTTGGTGTTCTTGATGAGGACGCGGTCGTCCGTGCCGATGATCGATTCCCGCCCGAGCGGTGCGGACTTCGGCTCCAGCGCCCAGAGCGCCCACACGTCCTCCGCCGATTCGGCGGCAATTCCGGAATCCGGCAGTGCAACGCCGGTTCCGGCGAATGCCTTCACCATGGTCCCGGAGACGCCTTTGGTCGCCGAGGCGTACAGCCCCCGACCGTCGTCCGACTCCGAACGGTCAAGTTGCTGGGCCAATGCCGGCCCGGTCAATGTCAAGGTTGCAACCGCCGCCCCGATCAGAAAGCCAAATCGATTGAATCTCATTCATTCCTCCGAGCAACGGAGAGCGGCGCCCGCCGCCCTCCTGATTTGCCGCGCACGCCAAGGATCCCTCCCGGCGCTTCCAGTACGGCACCACCCGCAGACTGGTGGTGGCGCACTAATAACAAAGGGCAGAGGTCGAGACGAGTGGTAGTTTTACCGACTCGAATCGCAGTCCGCTTCCTATCTATCAATGATAATATGCTCCGCTTATCTCTGAGTATAAATGTAATATACAAGTATATCCATGCAGCATATTTTAGGATAAATAAAAGCATTAACACGATTCAATACAGTAGTATTCATTATTATCATGCACCGGCTAAAGCCCCATATACTGGAGCAACTTCGGGCCCGGTGTGCCTCTGCCCCGAGCGCACCGAATATGACTACCGGAACTCGCTCGAACCGCGATCCGCTCCGGTTGCGCCTTGAATCCGCCCTCCCCTGCCTCCAGACTTCCGGCTTCTCGATTCCGCAGGTCGCTACGGAGGTATGGATGCGCGAAGGCAAGCGGCTGTTGGGCGTCGCCGCGGCAGTGGCCGTTCTGGTGGTGGGGACCCTCGACGCGCAGGCTGCCGCCTGTCATGGCGGTGCCAGCTTCAGCCAATGGCTCGAGGGGGTGAAGGCCGAGGCGATGGCGAAGGGCGTCTCGGCGGCGACCCTCCAGGCAGCCGCGCCCGCCCTGAAGTTCGACCAGGCGATCGTCAACCGCGACCGCGGCCAGGCGGTGTTCTCGCAGAGCTTCCTCGAGTTCTCGGACCGCATGGTCAACTCCTACCGGCTGCAGCACGGTGCCCGTCACCTGGCCGAGAAGAAGTCGATGTTCGACCGGATCGAGCAGCAGTTCGGCGTTCCCGGGCCGGTGATCGTGGCGTTCTGGGCGCTGGAGACCGACTTCGGCGCCAACAATGGCGACTTCCCGACGATAACCGCGCTCGCCTCGCTGGCCTATGACTGCCGGCGCCCGCAGCTGTTCCGCGAGCAGCTCATCGCCGCGCTGCAGATCGTCGAGCGCGGCGATCTGACCGTAAGCGAGATGCGCGGCGCCTGGGCAGGCGAGATCGGCCAGACTCAGTTCATGGCCAAGGAATACTTCGAGACCGCGGTCGACTTCGACGGTGACGGCAAGCGCAACCTGATCAAGAGTTCGGCCGACGCGCTGGCGTCGTCGGCGGCGCTGCTGCGCGCCCACGGCTGGCGGGCGGGGGAGCCCTGGCTGCAGGAGGTCAGGGTTCCCGCCAATATCCCCTGGGACCAGGCCGACATAGCGATCCGCCATCCCCGCTCGCAATGGGCCGGGCTCGGTGTCACCCGCGCCGACGGCTCGGCGCTGCCCGCCGACAACCTGCAGGCTTCGCTGCTGCTGCCGATGGGCCGCAACGGGCCGGCCTTCCTCGCCTACCCGAACTTCGGCGTCTACCTTCAGTGGAACCAGTCGCTCATCTACGCGACCACGGCGGCCTATCT
>JAEYRQ010000001.1 GCA_023435545.1 Pseudomonadota bacterium
CCGCCAGTCCGCGGCAAGGATCGGCGTGCGCGACGTCGCGCAGCATGGCAGCGCGAAGGCGGCACTCGCGGCGATCATGATGAGCGGGCCTCCCGACGTGCTGTTCGTCCGGTTCGACGACGGATCCGCGGACGCAATCGCCTTGTGCCGGGCGATCCGCAACCGCACCGGCTTTCCCTTCCCCTTCCTGCCTCTGGTGGCGCTGTGCGCGACCGCGACGCGCGCCAGCGTGCAGGCGGCCCGCGACGCCGGAGTCGACGAGTTCCTCGCCTGCCCGTTCGCCCCCAGCACCCTGGCGACGCGGCTGGCGGCCGTTCTCGACAACCGGCGAGGGTTCGTCGATGTCCCGGGCTTCTTCGGGCCCGACCGGCGCCGTGGCGCGATGGCCCGATCGCTGGGCGCGGAACGCCGCGGCGGTCCGGCCACTCTCATCGATCCGGCGACGCAACAGACCTATATGGGGTGATGTGCGGGTTCGCCGCGCCGACGGCCTGCGCGACATGCTGCCGCGCATATGGCGTCCCCGTGGGAGCCCGTGCTAGGTAGCGCGCAGCTCACCGACGCTGCGCAAGAACCCCCGGAGGCACACATGCGGCTCAATGATCCGACCCTGCTCAAGACCCAGTGCTTCGTGAACGGCGAGTGGATCGGGACCGGCGCCATTTCCGTGACGAACCCGGCCAACGGCCAGGAGATCGCCAGGGTGCCGAGCTTCGGCGCCGAGGAGACGCGCCAGGCCATCTCGCACGCCCAGGCCGCCTTCGGCCCCTGGGCAGCGAAGACCGGCAAGGAGCGGGCGAAGATACTGCGCCGCTGGTTTGATCTGATCATCGAGAACAAGGACGACGTCGCGATGATCATGACCAGCGAGCAGGGCAAGCCGCTGGCCGAGGCCGCCGGCGAGGTCGACTACGCCGCCTCCTTCGTCGAGTTCTTCGCCGAGGAGGCGAAGCGCGTCTACGGAGACGTCATCCCCAGCCACAAGGCCGATGCGCGCATCGTCGTGGTGAAGCAGCCCGCGGGGGTCGTCGCGGCCATCACGCCCTGGAACTTCCCCGCAGCGATGATCACCCGCAAGGTAGGCCCGGCGCTCGCCGCCGGCTGCACCGCCGTCTGCAAGCCGGCCGGCGAGACGCCGCTGACCGCGCTGGCGCTGGCGGAACTCGGCGCGCGGGCCGGCATCCCCGCGGGCGTCCTCAACATCGTCACCGGCAGGGCCTCGGCGATCGGCGGCGAAATGACGTCCAACCCGCTGGTGAAGGTGCTGACCTTCACCGGTTCCACCGAGATCGGCAAGATCCTGATCGAGCAGTGCGCCAAGACGGTGAAGCGCGTCGGCATGGAGCTCGGCGGCAACGCGCCCTTCATCGTCTTCGACGACGCCGATCTGGAAAGGGCCGTTCAGGGCGCCATGGCCTCCAAGTTCCGCAATGCCGGCCAGACCTGCGTCTGCGCCAACCGGATCTACGTGCAGGCCGGCGTCTACGACACCTTCGCCGAGAAGTTGGCGAGCGAGGTTCTGAAGATGAAGGTCGGCGACGGCACCGAGGTCGGCGTCGTGCAGGGACCGCTGATCAACGCGGCAGCCGTCGAGAAGGTCGAGGAGCACGTCCAGAACGCCGTCGGCATGGGCGCCCAGGTCGTCGTCGGCGGCAAGCGCCACGCGCGCGGCGGCAACTTCTACGAGCCGACCGTCCTGAAGAACGTCACGACGAAAATGCTGGTCACCCGCGAGGAGACCTTTGGCCCTGTCGCCCCTCTCTATCGCTTCGAGACCGAGGAGGACGCGATCCGCATGGCCAACGACACCGAGTATGGTCTCGCCGCCTATTTCTACAGCCGCGACGTCGGCCGCTGCTGGCGCGTGGGCGAGGCGCTGGAGTACGGCATCGTCGGCATCAACGAGGGTCTGATCTCCACCGAGGTCGCCCCCTTCGGCGGCGTCAAGGAATCCGGCCTCGGCCGCGAGGGTTCCCACTACGGGATCGATGAGTTCGTCGAGATCAAGTACATGCTGATGGGCGGCCTCGCCCGCTGAACTCCGGACCTGCAGGACGGGCGCCGGAACTGTCCGGCGCCCGCCGCTTCCCGGTCGCGGTGCACTGATTGCCGCGGGCGCTACTTCATGCCCATGCAGTTCGCATAGTAGGTGGTCGTCGCCGGCCAGTCCGAGAACATGCCGATCACGCCGACTTTTCGCGCCAGCACGTTGAGGATGGTCATGACGTCGCCGTCGCCCTCGAGTGCGGGCAGGATCGTGACGAAGTAGGACGAGTTGCCGTTGATCACGTCCTCGACGATCCGGCCGGAGTTCTCCAGCGTCCATGTCGAGACCTTGATGCCGCTGCGCTTGGCGTTCACCGCATAGGCGGACGGCACGATGCTGTTGTCGCCGTCGAGCGTCAGCAGGTAGGGTATGGCCGGCGAGACGATGTTCACGCCCTGCTGCCGCAAGGCCTTGAACGCGTTCACGCTCGGCGGGAAGGAGTCCGAGTTGGCCCTGCCGGTGCCGTCCAGGAACACCGCCTGGCGCCCGAAGGCGGGGTATTTCCTGATCCAGTGCAGCACGTCGTCGATGCTGAACGACTGCGGCCAGACCTTCTTCGGCGACACGCCCGCCCGGATGTAGTCCCGGATCATCTTGTTGGCATAGGTCTTCTGGGTCAGGCCCGACTCGCCGAAGCCGACCTGGCTGTCGGGGCCCTTCAGCTCGGGGATCATGTCGACGCCGAGGGATTTGAACAGGCGGATGCTCTCCCTGTGCGACATCAGCGTGCCGCCAGTCGAGTAGAGGTCGGTCCGGAACGGCGGGGTGCCATCCATGTACTCCTCGACGGTCGTGGCGTCGGGATTGGCCCCGTCCACCTTGCCCTTCAGAGACTTGAACTGTTCGAGCGTCAGCGCGCTGGTGCAGCACTTCGCGGAGGCTGCGGTGAGCCTGTTGCCATCGGCGTCGAACGTCGCCGGCTTGAAGCCCGCCTCGCAGGTGCTCGCGAGCGGCGTCTCCAGAATGTTGGTAGAGGTGTGCAGGTCGCACTGCGAGTGCCGGCAGACGAGTTCGCCGTCCCCGGTGAAGGTCACGTCGCATTCCACCATGCCGGCGCCCATCCGCGCCGCCGCGCGGTAGCCTTCCTCGGTATGCTCCGGGAACTGAAGCGTCGCGCCGCGATGGCCGATTGAGAACCGGGTTTTCCGGAACTGCATGTTCCCGCACTGTTGCAGCTTCGACTTCAGGCGGCCGGGCTTCGTCTTGTCGATCAGATAGTAGGGACGGGGCCCGAGCTGGACACCGGTCCTGCCCGCAGCCTCGCCCGCAGCCTCGCCCGCAGCCTCGATCGCGGCGGCCGTATCCTCGGCCTCGTATGCACCGGCCGATGGCGGCAGTGCCGCCAAAACCACCACGATGCCGGCTGCCGCCAGCAATCCGAACCGAAAACGCATGTCCGTGTCTCTCCTGTCCAAGGCACCGGTCCGGCATGCGGGAACCGGCCCAACGAAGCCCCCGGGATTCGCGCGGCCGACTGGGATCGGTCCCGAATGCCCGGACCCTGAACTAGCGGTGGATGATGAGGGCGCGATGACCGTTGGATGCCGGACAGATGACCCTCGCGTGTCGCAATTGACCGTCACAGCGGTGCCGAAGCTGCGTCTTCGTCCGGCTGCGGGGCGATTCGCGCGGGGTGCCGCGCCGGTGCGGGTGGATTTCGGGATCGAAATGCGCCAGATGATGTATCCCGACGTGCGGTCCGCACGCGGAACCATGTTGGCGGCCGGACCCGCAAGCGAGCGGAGCGACGATGTCTGCAGACGACCTGAAGGTCCGCGCGGCGAAGCGCGCTCTCGACTTCATCGAGACCGGTATGCGCCTCGGCCTCGGCACCGGATCGACCGCGGCGCATTTCGTCGCCGCCCTGGGGGCGAAGGTGCGCGCCGGCGCGCTCGACGTCGTCGGCGTGCCGACGTCGGAATCGACCTGGCGCCTCGCGGTCGAGCACGGCGTGCCGCTGACCAC
>JAEYRQ010000020.1 GCA_023435545.1 Pseudomonadota bacterium
CTGCTGTCGGTCTCGGTGTGGTCGGGCAACATCACCGACATCACGCCGGAAACCCGCGACCTGTTCCACTGGATCTCGGCGCTGATCGCGATTCCCGCGGTGGCCTATTCCGGCCAGCCCTTCTTCGCCTCCGCCGCCCGGGCGCTGCGCCACCGGGGCGTCAACATGGACGTCCCGATCTCGCTCGGCGTGCTGCTGGCGATGGGTATCTCGATCTTCGAGACCTTCCAGGGGGGGCGTCACGCCTATTTCGACGCGACGGTGATGCTGCTGTTCTTCCTGCTCGTCGGGCGCTTCCTCGAGATCAACATGCGCCGGCGCACCCGCGCCCATGCGGAGAACCTGGCGGCGCTGAAGGGCGAGGCCGCGACCAAGCTGATGCCGGACGGCGGCACCCGCATGGTGCCGATCTCCGCCATCGATCCGGGCGACAGGGTCCTCGTCGCGCCCGGCGAGCGGCTGGCGGTCGACGGGATTGTCGTCGACGGCGTCTCCGAGATCGACCAGAGCCTCGTCACCGGCGAAACCGCCTATGCGGGCGTCGCGCCGGGGTCCCAGGTCTATGCCGGAAGCCTGAATGTCGGGGGTGCGCTCGCCGTGCAGGTGACCGCGGCGGCGGAGGGCACGCTGCTGGACGAGGTCAACCGGCTGTTGTCGGCCGCGCAGGACGCCCGTTCGAGCCGTCTCGCCCTCGCCGACCGCGCCGCCCGGCTCTACGCCCCCGTGGTCCACACCGCGGCCGCCCTCACCTTCGCGGGCTGGCTGGTGGTCGGCGCCGACTGGCAGTGGGCGCTGATGACGGCGGTCGCCGTGCTGATCATCACCTGCCCCTGCGCCCTCGGCCTGGCCGTGCCGGCGGTGCAGGTCGTGGCCAGCGGGCTCCTGTTCCGCGCCGGCGTGCTCTTGTCGGCCGGCGAGGCGGTGGAGCACTTCGCCGAGGTCGACACCGTGGTCTTCGACAAGACCGGGACGCTCACCTTGCCCGAGCCCACTCTCGCCGATCCCGACGCGGTCGCGCCCGAGGTGCTGGCGGAGGCCGCACGCCTCGCCTTGTCGAGCCGCCACCCGCTGGCGGCTGCGCTGAAGCCGCATGCCGACGGGCTGTCGCCGATACCAGGGGCTGAGGAGGTCGCCGGCAGCGGCGTTCGCGCCGTCCTCGACGGCACCGAAGTGCGGCTGGGCAGCGCCGCCTTCTGCGATGTCCCGGAAGATGTCGCCCGCCATGTGGCGACCGGCGTCCGCTCGCTGGTCTGGTTCCGCCGGGGCGAGGCGGACGCGGTGGCGATCCCGGTTGCGCAGGCGCTTCGTCCTGATGCCCGGGCAGTTGTCGACCGGCTGAAGGCGCTCGGCCTCACCCCGGTCATCCTTTCGGGCGACCGGGCGGAGGCGGTGGATGGCGTCGCCGACGAGCTCGCCATCGCAGACCGCCGTGCCGGGCTAAAGCCTGCCGACAAGATCGCCGCGCTGGAGACGCTGAAGGCGTCGGGCCATAAGGTGCTGATGGTCGGGGACGGGCTCAACGATGCCCCGGCGCTGGCCGCCGCGCATGCCTCGATCTCGCCGGTGACGGCCGTGCACCTCTCGCAGGCGGCTGCCGACGCCGTGTTCCTCGGCGAGAAGCTGGCGCCCGTCGCCGCCGCTGTGGAGATCTCGCGCCGCGCCCGCCGCGCCATGGACCAGAACCTCTGGTTCTCCGCCCTCTACAACTTCCTGGCCGTGCCGATCGCCGTGCTCGGCTTCGTCACGCCGCTGGTCGCGGCGCTGGCGATGTCGGGCTCTTCCGTCATCGTCACTCTCAACGCCCTGCGCGTGCGGATGGCGGGGAGGGCCGGCTGATGGACGCCCTGATCTTCCTGATCCCCGTCGCGCTCGGCCTCGGCCTGCTCGGCCTCGCCGCCTTCCTGTGGTCGATGAAGTCGGGCCAGTACGAGGATCTCGACGGAGCCGCCTGGCGCGCGATCATGGATGATGACGAACCGCCCACCGATCGCTGAGGAATGCAAAGAGGCCGCCCGTGGGGCGGCCTCCGTGCGTCAGAACAGGCGCCTGGCCTACTGCTTCGGCGCCGGCGTGATCACATACATGGTGTTCGGTCCGCGGCCCACCGGCTCCTCCGAATAGGCGAAGATGTTGTTGCACCAGTTCGAGTGCTGACCCGACTGGCTGCAGTCGATCGGCGCCTTCGTCTCCGGCGTCAGCTTGTTGACGCCAATCGGGAACGGCACGCCCGGCTTGATCTTGAAGTTGTAGATCGCCCCGCGGTTGTCGACGAGGCTGAGCGGGCACTTGTCCAGGTTCTTCTCCAGCACGGACAGTCCGAAGCTGGCGAAGTCGGGGTCGACAGGCTTGTCCGGCGTCATTGTGCAGATGCCGTATTTCACGAAGCGCACGTTGTCGGTCTTGGCGAAGCCGAAATTGACGTTCATCGGAGGCGCGGCGGGGTTCGGGTTGGGCAGTCCCTTCTTGCCGCCGACGGCGAGGATCATGCCGGTTCCTTCGGCCTGCAGGTTGCCGACCGCGTCGTCGACCGAGTAGGCGTAGACGTTGGGGGCGTTGACGTAGTCCTTGCCGTGGATCAGCAGGACATAGGGGTCGAACCGCCCGTCAGGCCAGTACTGCAGTTCGTCGAATATGTTCTTGACCCGGTGGAACTTGGCGCTGCCGCTGGCGCTGTAGCCGGGGGTCTTCTCAAGCAGGTTGGCCTTCGGATCGGCGCAGTTCTCACCGAACGGCGTGAATTCGTAGACGTGTTGGATCATCAAGGCTTCGGTCAGCACGACAGGCTTCTTCGAAGTGTCGCACTTGCTCGGATATATCTTCCTGTAGTTATTGTAGTTTGCCTGGAACATCTGCCGAACCGCGCGCAACTTCTTGCAGTAAGGGGTCGTGTTCGTCGTCGGCAGGCAGGCATTCCACCCAGCGGTGATCTTGTTGATCGGCGGCCACGGCTTCCGCGTCATGTCCGGGTCGCCGGCATAGATGTGCAGGAGCGAGGGGATCTTGAGGATCTTCTTCTTCTGGTTGTTGATGAACTGCGGCCATCCGACGTAGGGCGAGTCCGCCGCCACGAACTTCCGCAACGCCTGCCTGAACTTCCCGATCGGCTGCGGCGTGCCGACATAGCCGACCTGGGCAATTCGCGGCAGCGTCGTGTTGTAGGGCGTCATCGCCACCGGAAGATAGGCCGTGTCGACATAGGAGACGTCGAAGTCGACGTTGTTGGTGTTCAGCTCGACCGGATCCTTCGACTGGTTGATGGCGCCCAGCGTGTACTCGGTGAGCTGCGAGGGCTCGTTGTTCTTGAAGCCGCCGCCGGTGTCCTTGAACATGATGAGGTTGCCGGTGCAGCCCTGGCACGTGGGGATCTGGGTGTTCAGGATCGGGCTGACGACGGTCTGGGTGGGGCGCTGTGTGTAGAGCGCGGTCAGCGCCGGCGGCGGACTTCCGGTGGAGACCGGAGCGTCGAAGATCTCGATGCGGCCGCCGCCCCACCAGTCGATGTACTGGTCCGGCAGCTTCGGATCGACCTTCGCCTTAGGCACCAGCGCGGTGAACAGCGGCAGGGTGATGGTCACCGACTCGCCGGGCGGAATGCCGGTTCCGGTCGGATTGATGTAGAAGCGGAAGCTGTTCAGCTTGGGGTACGGGTTGTTCCCCATCTGTGCCTTCGGCACCTTGAACCAGGCCTGCAGCCACAGGCTGCTGGTGGAGGTTCCGGTGGTCAGCACGGGGTAGATATTGAAGTTGGGCGAGTTGTTGTAGATCTTGATGGGCATCGTCGGCACGCCCGATTGCGCGCGAGCGACATCAATGCCGCCGGCCAGGAAGGCGGCGGCCGTGAGCGCGCAGATGGCGCTCCTCGCAGACATTGTCATGGTTGGACCCCCCCGGGTCGAAGTTGGTGGCGCGAGCATGCTCCCACCCCATTGACGACACGTAAAGCCAATGCGCGGCATTCTCCAAGTTAATTCTGTTGCCGACTAATGGAAATCGGTCACTCGGCGGCCGACCTCATCGTCGCGTCGTCGGCGAAGGGAATGCCCAGTGCGACCCATGTCTCGCACAAGGCCTCGGTCAGCCGCTCGATCAGATCCGGCGTGTGGAACGGGGTGGGGGTGATCCTGAGCCTCTCGGTGCCGCGCGGCACGGTCGGGAAATTGATCGGCTGGATATAGATGCGGTGCCTCTCGAGCAGCCGGTCGCTGGCTGCCTTGCAGAGTTCGGGATCGCCGACGAGGACAGGGACAATGTGGGTGTCCGAGGGCATCACCGGAATCCTGCGACGCGACAGCGCCAGCTTGGTCAAGCCGGCATGACGCTGCTGGGCGTCGCGCTCGGCGCTGGACGACTTCAGGTGGCGGATCGAGGCCGTCGCCGCCGCCGCGACTGCCGGCGGCAGCGCCGTGGTGAAGATGAAGCCGGGCGCATGGCAGCGCACCGAGTCGACGATGTCGGAATTCGAGGCGATGTAGCCGCCGAGGCAGCCGAAGGCCTTCGCCAGCGTCCCCTCGATCACGTCGATGCGCTGCATGTGGCCGTCACGCTCGGCGACGCCGGCGCCGCGCGGGCCGTACATGCCCACCGCATGCACCTCGTCGATATAGGTCATCGCGCCGTAGCGCTCGGCCAGGTCGCAGATCCGGCCGATCGGCGCGATGTCGCCATCCATCGAGTAGACGGACTCGAAGACGAGCAGTTTCGCCCTCTCGCGCCCCGCCGCCTTCATGAGGTCCTCGAGATGGTCGAGGTCGTTGTGGCGGAAGATCCGCTTCTCGGCCCCCGACCGGCGCACGCCCTCGATCATCGAGGAGTGGTTGAGTTCGTCGGAGAGGATCAGGCAGTCCGGCAGGAGTCGCGCCAGCGTCGAGATCGACGCCTCGTTGGAAATGAAGCCGGAGGTGAACACCAGCGCGGCAGGCTTGCCGTGCAGGTCGGCCAGCTCGGCCTCCAGCCCGACCAGCGGATGGCTGGTGCCGGAGATGTTGCGGGTTCCGCCCGCACCGACGCCCATGCGCGCCGCGGTCTCGGCGAAGGCTTCGACGACGGCGGGATGCTGGCCCATGCCCAGATAGTCGTTCGAGCACCAGATAGTGACCTCGCGCGGGCCGTCCGGAGCGTGATGGATCGCCTTGGGGAACTGGCCGGCGACCCGCTCCAGCTCCGCGAAGACCCGGTAGCGCTTCTCGGCCGTGACCTTGTCGAGGGCGTCCCGGAAGGCGGCGGCGTAGTCGAATGGCATGACAGGGTTCCGCTGGCTCTGATGTCGTTCCGGTTGCCCGATGCCCGCCGCCTGCGGACACCGGCAAGTTGCGGATCATGATGCGGCAAGGCCTGCTCCTAGCATATGACACGGATCAAGAACCATTCCAGTTCTGCAGCCGCCATGCGTCAATTCGCCGGTCGCTCGGTCGGGGTGGCGAGCGGGCGCCTGTCATCTGCCTGTCATCGATGGCAATCTCTATTCCGCCTCGTCGTCGCAAGGGGGCCGGCCGCTGATGTCTGAGACATACGATCTGGCTGTAGTCGGCGCGGGCGTGGTCGGCCTGGCGCATGCGCTGATGGCCGCGCGGCGGGGACTGAAGGTCGTCGTCATCGACCGCGATGCCCAGGCGAACGGCGCCTCGGTCCGCAATTTCGGCTTCGTCACCGTCACCGGCCAGCAGGCGGGCGATTGCTGGCGCCGCGCCATGCGCTCGCGCAACATCTGGGCCGAGATCGCGCCCGCGGCCGACATCGAGGTCGCCCATCGCGGTCTCGCCGTCGCCGTCCGCCACCCCGAATCGCTCGCGGTGCTCGAGGCCTTCCGCGAGACGGAGATGGGCGAAGCCTGCGAACTGCTGACGGCGGAGGAGGCGCGCGCGCGGATGCCATCGCTGAGGCCGGAGGTGCGTGCGGCGCTGTGGAGCCCGCACGAACTCAGGGTCGAATCCCGCGAGGCGATCCCCCGTCTCGCCCGTTGGCTGGAAGACGCCCACGGCGTGCGGTTCCTGCGTGGCACGCTGGTGCGGGGAATCGCCCTGCCCGCGATCGAGACTTCGGCCGGAGCCGTCCGGGCCTCCGCCGCGGTGGTCTGTCCGGGCGATGATCTGGTCGGCCTCTACGCCGACCGCATCTCCGCCTACGGCCTCACCCGCTGCAAGCTGCACATGATGCGTCTGCGTCCGCGCCGCGATCTCGGCCTCGGAGCCGCGGTGATGTCCGATCTCGGGCTGGTGCGCTATCTCGGCTATGCGGAACTGCCCGAGGCGGCGGCTCTGAAACGCCGGCTCGAGCGGGAGGCGGTGGAAGCGCTCGACAACGGCGTCCACCTGATCGTGGTGCAGTCGCCCGACGGCTCGCTGGTGGTGGGCGACAGCCACCATTACGCCGCGACGCCCGATCCCTTCGCACCGGATGCCGTCGACCGCCTCATCCTCGACGAAATGGACCGTATCCTCGACATAGGAG
>JAEYRQ010000185.1 GCA_023435545.1 Pseudomonadota bacterium
CGACCGTCCCGGCCACGACCTGCGCTACGCGATCGACGCCTCCAAGATCGCGCGCGATCTCGGCTGGAGACCGAGAGAGACCTTCGAGAGCGGTCTCGCGGCGACGGTGGACTGGTATCTGGGCAACGAACGCTGGTGGCGGCCGATCCGCGAGGGCCGCTATACCGGCGAGCGCCTTGGCCTGAAGGCCAGCTGAGCGTCGGGGCGGCCTCGATGGCCCCTGCACCGGTCCTCGTCGTCGGCCGATCCGGCCAGGTCGCGACCGAACTCGGTCGGCTGGGTGAAATCGCCGGCCGACCGGTGGTGGCGCTCGGCCGCCGGGACGGCTTCGATCTCGCCGATCTCAAGGCGATTGGACCGGATGTCGGAAGGATCCAGCCCTCGCTGGTGATCAACGCGGCCGCCTATACGGCGGTGGACAGGGCCGAAACCGACACCGAAGCCGCGCGTGCGCTCAACGCGCTCGGCCCCGGCCGCCTGGCGGAAGCCTGCGCGGAAGCTGAAATCCCGCTGATTCATTTGTCGACCGACTACGTCTTTAATGGCGGCAAAGCTGGTGCCTGGACCGAGGACGATCCGGTTGCTCCGCTGGGCGCCTACGGCCGCACCAAGGCGGACGGCGAGACACTGATCCGCACCGCGACACCGCGCCACGTGATCCTCAGGACCTCCTGGGTGTTCGCCGGGCACGGCAGCAATTTCGTGCGCACGATGCTGCGGCTTGGCCGCGAGCGTGAGGCCCTGACCATCGTCGCCGACCAGCGCGGCGGCCCCACGCCGGCTGCCGACATCGCGTCGACCTGCGCCCGGATCGCCGGCGGTCTGCTGTCGGGCCGCGACGACGGCTTTGGCACCTTCCATTACAGCGGTGCTCCGGCGGTCACCTGGTTCGAATTCGCCCGAGCGGTTTTCGAGACGGCGGCTCAGCACGGCTACCACACGCCGCGGCTGGCGCCGATCCCGTCGTCGGCCTATCCGACGCCGGCGCCGCGTCCGGCGAACTCGGTGCTCGACTGTGGCCGCATCGAGCAGGTCTGGGCGATTGCCCAGCCCGACTGGCGCCCTGCCATGGAGCAGGCGGTGGCCGACCTGCTGCCGCCTACGTGAAGTCTGAACCCCGCGCCTTTGGGGGGCGCTACTGGGCGCTGCGCGCGGCAAGCCGCCGCAGGTACTGACCATACTCGGTCTTCGCGAGCTTCTCGCCGGCGGCCGCGAGCTTCGGATGGTCGATGAAGCCCTTCACGAAGGCGACCTCCTCCGGGCAGGCGATCTTCAGACCCTGGCGCCGCTCGATGGTCTGGATGAACGAGGCGGCCTCGAGCAGCGAGTCGTGGGTGCCGGTGTCGAGCCAGGCATAGCCGCGGCCGAGCCGCTCGACGCTCAGCGCGCCACGCTCCAGATAGATCTGGTTGACGGTGGTGATCTCCAGTTCCCCTCGCGCCGACGGCTTGACGTCCCTTGCGATCGAGACGACGTCGTTGTCATAGAAGTAAAGCCCGGTCACCGCCCAGTCGGAGCGCGGCTCCCTGGGCTTCTCCTCGATCGAGATCGCCCGACCGTCCCGGCCGAACTCGACCACACCGTAGCGTTCGGGGTCGACGACTTGATAGGCGAAGACCGTCGCACCCTTCTGGCGCCCGACCGCCGCTTCGAGCTGCTCCTGAAGCCCGTGGCCGTAGAAGATGTTGTCGCCGAGGATGAGCGCGCAGGCATCATCTCCGATGAAGTCCGCGCCGATGATGAAGGCCTGCGCCAGCCCCTCGGGCTTCGGCTGGACGGCGTAGCTGAGGCTGATGCCCCACTGTTCTCCGCTCGACAGAAGCGACTCGAAGAGCGGGAGGTGCTCCGGCGTCGAGATCACCAGGATGTCGCGGATGCCGGCCAGCATCAGCACCGACAGCGGATAGTAGATCATCGGCTTGTCGTAGACGGGCAGCAGCTGCTTGCTCATCGAATAGGTCAGCGGATGCAACCGGGTGCCGCTGCCCCCCGCCAGAATGATGCCCTTCATCGTCCGTCCTGTTGGTCTTCTTGGGATTGGCCCGTCAGCCGCGTGCGCGCGGCGGGCAGGGGGAGAGGTGTCTATCTCCGAACCCTGCCGGAGAGCAACGGGCTCCAGTATCCGGTGAGGGGACCCGGGTCAAACTGTCAGGTTGTCGCCTCGCCAGCGTGCCGAGCAGATCCAGCACCTCGGTACTGTCGGCGGAGAAGGGTCTTTCCGCTGAAATGTCGTACATGAACCGCTCGACCCGGATGAACAGAACGGCGTCTGCCTCCGCCAGCGCTTTCCGGGCGAGCTCGGTGTAGCCCGATCCCACCATGATGAAGGTCGACTCCCTGAAGAACGGCCGCAGCGAATGCGGCATCGACATGCCGTAGGAATCGGTGATCACCACGAGCTTCTGCTTGAGCAGTGGCGACGACTTGCGCTTGGAATGAGACAGGAAGCGCACGGTTCGCGTCCTGGTGCCCATCTCCTCGCCCGCCCGTTCCCAGGTCACGCCGGGACGGAAGAACTCGATTGCCGGGAACATTTCCTTCTCGTCGAGGCCGGAATAGAGGACGAGATCCGGCGTATAGGGGCGCAGCCGCCCGAGCTTGGGGTTCAGGTTGAATTTCATGCTCGGGGCAAGTGCTTCAACCACGAGCCGGCTCATCTCGATAGCGCCGACCGGCGACCAGTGTGTGTCGCGGGGGTAGTAAAGGGGCGTGGGCGAGGCGGCTGCGGCCGCTTCCAGGGTGTCCCAGGCGTCGATGAAACCCTCGACCGGTTCCCGCCGCATCAGCTCCCGGAAGGATTCCAGTCGCTCGCGGACGATTTCCTGCCGCCGCCGGTCACGGTCCATCAGGTAC